>JBEKGG010000067.1:0-20447 GCA_050012915.1 Terriglobales bacterium
AAACAAAGTTCGCTGTTCTAGAATGTCCCCACCATGATTGCCCATCTCCGCGGACGCCTGCTCGCCAAGCATCCCAACCAAGCCGTCGTCGAAACCGCCGGAGTGGGTTATGACGTCACTATCAGCGTGCCAACATTCTCCGACCTGCCTACTCTTGGCAGCGAAGTCGCTCTACACATCCACACCCATGTCCGCGAAGATCAAATTGCGCTCTACGGATTCTTGAAACCGGCCGAGAAACAACTCTTTGAAAAGCTGATCACCGTAAGCGGCATCGGTCCCAAACTCGCTATCACGATTTTAAGCGGCATGCCCGCCGACGAAATGGTCGGAGCCATCCGCGGCAACGACATCGCTCGCCTCACCCGCATTCCCGGCATCGGCAAAAAAACTGCCGAGCGTATGGTGCTCGAACTCCGCGATAAGTTTCCGCCGGCGCAAATCGGCGAAGCTCCAGCCCCAACGATCACTTCGATCGAAGAAGACGTACTATCAGCGCTGGCGAATCTTGGCTACCAGCGCCCAGCCGTAGAACGCGCCCTGGCATCGGTAGCAAAGAACGAAAAAGATGGGTCCTTCGAAGCCCTGTTTCGCAACGCCCTGGCCGCCCTAGCCAAGTAAGAACGGGATCAAAGGGATTTTGAGTGTAATGGCCTGTTAACAGCCGTTGAGGAGTCATACGTTTTGTCGCGTTGCTACGGCGAGACCGCAAACACTGTTCCGCAGCCCCCTTGACAGGACTGTCCGGTACCTCCCAGTTGCGTCGTACTGTAGATATTTCCTGCCTTGTCGAAGATCAGGTTGGCAGCAGGTTGCGCTCCATCCGGGCTGCCGGTAAAGCCATGAAGGATTCCGAAGGTCCAAACGCTCCCTTGTCGAATTGGTGCCTTCAGTTGGAAGACGATGCCGGAAAACGTACCACCAAGATGGTTGGTACCGTATAGGTTTCCATTCGCGTCAAAGATGACGCTAGCTATCGGATCTTTGCCATCGTTCCCGCCGCTGAAGGCATATAGGACTGTCTCCTCCCAAGCGTGAACTTTTCCGGAAGGCTTCTTTAATTCAAAAACCAGTCCATACGGTCCCGGCCCAAACGAGGTCGTACCGTAGAGGTTGCCAGCTCCGTCGAAAACGACGCCAGAGGCCGGACAGAAGCCGTTCTTGCCATTGAAGAGGTGGAGCGTCATCTTTGTCCACGCACCACCCTTGCTCCCCGGTGGAGTCAGTTTGAAGACAATGCCGCAGCCTGTCTCATCCGAGCATGGCCCCTGCACGCCGCCAAGGTATGTCGTACCGTAGATCGCACCCTTGGAATCAAGAATCAATCCACCGTTGGGAAGGGATCCGTCCCCCGCCCCGAGTCCCTTAAAACCGTACAACACCTGCTCCGTCCACTTACCGCCCCTGGTCGTCGGGGGACTCAGTTCAAAGATAGTTCCACAGTGCTTATGGAACGGAGCGTCACAGCGCCCGTGGCCGCCGCCAAAATAGGTGGCACCGTAAAGATTGCCTGCGGCGTCGAAAACCAGATCGCCAACCGGAAGCTGGCCGTCCTTTTTGCCTTGAAAGCTGTACAGCACGGTCTCGGTCCAAGAGTCTCCACGCCTTGATGGTGGGGACAGTTCGTAGACTATCCCGCAGCCCACCACGGTTCCTAAAAAGGTGCACGAGCTCCCCCCACCGTAGGCGGTCGTGCCATACAGGTTCCCCTCCGCATCCAGAATTACCCCGCCTTGGGGATTTGCGCCGTCGCCGTAGTTATCGCCCTTGAACGTGTAAAGGATGCTCTCGGTCCACGCGCCCCCCTTCTGTTTAGGCAAGCTTAGTTGGTAGACCACGCCGCAATCGCCCGTTGTAGGACAAGCATTCGCCCCACCTTCGGCTGCGCCGTATAAGTTTCCCTGCTCGTCGGAGACCACGCCGCCCACCGGTGTCGCACCATCTGGAGCGCCGTGGAAGTTGTATAGAACTTTCTCCTTCCACTCGGCCGACGCGGTCGAAACGAGAACCAGAACAAGCATGAACAAATGCTGTTGGCGGCGATGGGATCTTTTACGAGTCATGGCACGAGACTAATTCCTTAACTGAATTTGCGGCATTCCCCAGCAGGGAAGGCAAGGGCAGCGCGAACTCGCGCGATGTTACACCCGAACGAATGCGGCGTCCACAGCCGTCAACTGGCGCAATATCGCGATGTCACTCCTTTGAGAGTCAGCCGGGGATTTTGAGTGTAACCGCTGATAGCGTTTCTCGATGCTCCCTTGGAAGTGGTCAGAGTGACAAATCCAGTGGTCGCCTAGGTCGGAACTGCGGCGATGAGGTGTGTATCGTGTTTCGACGGCAGAGTCTCAGTCGCCGAAGACGTAGGCCGTGCCTGGTTGCGTGTATGTGACGTTGATGTCGCCAATCACGATGGTCTGGCCGCTGATGGCGACGGACCATCCGAACGGGTCGTCCTCTTGGCTGTGGGACGGGGTTAGCTGGGCGTTGGGAGTTCCAGTGGTTGTCCATCCGGTCGTGGGTTTGACGAATACAAAGGCGTCGCCTTGATGGTTGTCGGTATTCTCCCCGGAGGGATTCCCCGCCACGAGGGTGTCGCCGCAGACCGCCACTGACCAGCCGAGAATGCTGGGGTAGGAAGTTGTGTTCGCGGTGAGCTTGGCGGTCTCGGTCATGTTCGTCCAGCCAGTTGCTGGCTCGACAAATACGTAAGCCGCACCTAAGGTCCCATTGTTATCCGCGGTGTAAGGTGCTCCGACGGTTACGGTATCGCCGCTGATAGCGACCGAGATCCCGAACCCGTCGCCTGAAGTCGAATCCGAGTTCGTCAGCTTAGCCGTTTGGCCCAAGATATGTTTCTTATTGGATTTAGTTCCCCAGCCGTTTTTCGGCTTGACGTACAAGTACGCAACATCGCTTTCATTATTGATGTCAGCAGCGCCGATCGCAACTATTTGTCCGTTGGTGACGATTGAGGAGAAGGTATTCTTGCTGCCATCCGTCGTGACCAGCAAAGCATCGTAGTTGCTGGTTGACTTCCAGCCGGTCTGGGGCTTGATGTAAACCAGAGCTCCGTCGCCGCCTCCGCAGACCGCAGTATCCCCAGCGACCGCGACAAGGCCCAGGCACGCTAGCTTGGCGGTTTCGTGACGCGTTTTCCAGCCGCGCGCAGGCTTGACAAAAACATAACCGCCGCCCGTTCCGAACGCAAGGTTACCGTTCCCGACGAATATGGTATCGCCGTCAATAGCGACTGATCCGCCGAACTGGTATCCAGCTTTCCCGTCAGAGGCGGTCAGCGTCGCGACCTGCGTCATGTTCTTCCATCCGCTTGCGGATTTAAGTTCTGAGTTCGCATGAAAATTCCTTTAATTGCAAAATTTGGAGCATCGGATTTATGGAGCCAGGAAAGGCGCCCACAAGCTAATGGATTTTCCCTGATGGCGCAAGGGTTGCGTCGTTCCTACATCTCGTTCTTTTCGGTAACGGCTTCTTTCGGCAACTACTTGGATAGTTGGCGTAACATCGCGGTTACACTCATTGAGAAGGCTTTGAGAGTAGTCCCGGCTGCGAGGAAATAGCTCGCTTCGCTCGGTGCCCGGACGAGGCGTCCGGGTCCACGTGCGGGGTGGCTACTTGATATCTTTCATTGGCAGGAGCGAGCCGTAGTCGCGGCCGCTTGGCTCGACGGCGCGGGCTACGATGCCATCGAAAGCATCGTGGAACTCTGGATACTTCACCAGCAGCGCCTTCATCACCGCAGTGTTGTCCTGAAATGTTTGTCCCGTGTTCGAAACGTCTGCGGACTGATACTTCACCACCAGATCGAAATCCTGGCCCACTACCAGAGGGAACAGCGCGGTCAGCCTGAATGTCTTTCCTGGCGCCGCGAGCTCCACGGTATTACCGTCAGCGGGCAGGTCCGCGGGTTTTACAGTTTCTGATTCATCGGCCAGCTTATCCGTGAGCTGTGTATACATGAACCGCAACGGGACGGCCAGATCGCGCGCTTCGAGGTAGTAGAACCAGGCGTCGCGGTTTTCGCTCTTAGTTTTGAAGGTGCGAGCGTGGTCGGCAAACCAGTTCGCGTCATGCCCTGCGACTTGGGATTCCTTAATGTACAAACCGCCGATTTTCCAGTCTTTGCCTTCTTGTTGCAGCACGAACGAGACCGTGTCTGGTTGCTTTGCGGACGGAACATCCAAAATTACGACGGCGTAGTTTCCTGGTGGCAAATTTGGGATCGCGAAGACGGCGCTGTCGGCAGTCTGACCGGTGCGGCCAAACACGCCGCAAAGAAATTCAGCACGGGCGAGGGGCGCGGTTCCTTCGACTTTCAAAAGAAACGGAGAGCGCGGCGCCGGCTGCACCCCAGCAAAGTTTGGTTGATTATCTTTGACGGTGGTTTCGATGCCGGAGAAATCGGAAGCAAAGCTGGCAATCGAATTCTGCCGCAGAGTAGCGGAGTCACCGCGAGCCACCATGTCGAAATAGCGTTTCGACGTGCTCACCAGCGCGGTGCGCGTAGGCTCGTCCATATCACCGGCGGTCAGGCAGGTTTGGGCGTGAACGAATCCGGCGCTGAGCATGAGCGTCAGCAACAAAAGGCTCGTCCACAGGTGGATTCTCGACGGCTTACTTCGGAGTATCTCCATGTGCGTTTCTATTCTACGACGCGGAGCCGCGGAATTCTCGTCGAATAGAGCGGAAGCACGTCGAATGTTATGTCCTCGGGGCGCCCGCCAGCTGTCGGCGTTTTGCGTGCTCCCAATTTACGACATCAGATTTTTTATTCCATCTCAAACGCCAGCCATTGCAACTGGCCGTCGCGTTCCACCTGGAGCACGACCGGGGCGCTGGGCTTGAGGTCGTGCAACACGGAGCGAAGTGAATCCACCGAATCGACTGGCTTCTTGTTCACGCTGTGAATCACGTCGCCCGACTTAAGCCCGGTGTCAGGTCCGATAAGGTCGACGGCGCGGGCGATTACAACTACGCCAGTCGAAATCCGCAGATTGCCGACCAGAGATCGCAACTGATCGTTCAAATCAACCGCCAGAATTCCGAGACGCGCCACCAGGCTTTTATCGGGATCGACCGCGTCCATGAGCTTATCCATCTGATCCCGATGCTCGCTGGCCGCAACGTACAAAGTTTTTCGTTCGCCGCCGCGCAGAACAACCAGCTTCATGACCTCGTCCAGCGGATGCAGATACAAAGCAGCCGTGAGGGCCGGGAGTGTGTCGATGGGCCGGTCATCGGCGCTCACGATAATGTCGCCGATTTGCAAGCCGGCGGCTTCCGCATTTCCTCCGGAATTGACATCGGCCACGATCACTCCCCAACTACGCTGAAGTCCGAGACCTTCGGCCATACTCGGAGTAATGTTTTGCGCGATCGCTCCAATCTCCACTCGATGCACGTGTCCATACTTGCGCAGGCTTTGATAGACAAACTGCACGATCCGGGCAGGAATGGCAAAACCTAATCCTTCACTGCCGCCGCCCTCGGAAAGAATCAGGGTGTTGATGCCGAGCACATATCCATCCATGTCAATCAAAGGACCGCCGCTGTTTCCAGGGTTGATGGGAGCATCCGTCTGGATATAAACCATGGGATGATCGGGATCGGGCTGCCGGCCGACCGCGCTCACCACGCCCATGCTGACCGAGTTCTGCAATCCTTCCGGACTGCCGATGGCAAACACCAATTGGCCTTGATGAATGCGGCGAGCGCTGCCCAATTCAAGAGTGGGCAGATTCTTTTGATCGATTTTGAGCAATGCCAGATCGGAGTCTTTATGAATGCCAATCAGCTTTGCCTCGACTACGTGCTCCTTGCCAACCGGCTCGACTTGCGGGAAGTCGAGCGAAGGCATGGGCAGGACCACGCGGATGCGGTGCGCTCCCTCAACCACGTGCGCGTTGGTCATGATGTAACCGTCGGCACCGACGATGACACCCGAGCCGACCGCGTGCTGGCGGGCGATCAGCGCAGTCTGAGCGCGGTTGCTTTCTTCGATCGGTCCATAGCCGGTGACCAGAATTTGCACCACCGCCGGCGTGACTCTGGCAACCAGACTTTCCAGAGCGGAATTGAGATCTTTCAGAACCGCCGGAGCTTCTGGAGGCCGCGAGCCCACGGCTTTACCCACTTCAGCTTCGGGATTTGCTTTCGACGGAACAGTTCCTTTGGCCGGCGCAGCGGGCGCGGGATTCGGGGCCGTTTGTTGAGCTCGGCCTGGCGTTGAAGAAAGAAAGAATATGACGATGAGACCCAGGCAGAAAATGGAGGAGGAATTCTTCGACGTACCGGCTGGAACGGGCATGCCCATCGGCTCCTTGATGCAGTGACTAGTTTATCGGAAGAGCAGCGGGGCGAACTCCGCCAGATTGCGCCGCCATAGCATCCAAGTGTGGGTGCCTGGAGTTTCGATCTCAGTTGCCTTCACTCCCTTGGTCTTCAGCCATTCGCGTAGATTGCGGTTGGCCGTGATCAGCTGATCTTCGGTGCCACATGCGATCCAGAGAAGATGAAGTCCCTGGTTTGCTTTTGCGTCGAGAGTCGGAAAATCTTTTTGAAAGTCCTGGGGAATTCCGCCCGAACTAAAAGCGCCGATCCAGGAAAACTTATCGAGGTTGTTCAGACCAGTAAGCAGAGATTCTGAGCCACCCATGGATAATCCGGCAATCGCCCGCGCATTGCGATCTTTCTTAATTTGGTACTGACCTTCAACCTGCGGCATGACCTCGGTGAGCAAGACCTCGCGGAAGATTTCGAAATTGCGATCCCGCAGTTCGGCGTGGTTCCACGCATCCCATCCCCGACGCACGAACTCCATCGTCCCGTAGCCCAGAGGCATCACCACGATCATGGGCTTGGCTTTGCCTCGCGCGATCAGATTGTCGAGAATTACGTTCGCGCGTCCGATCCCTGTCCATGCGCCGGCATCGTCGCTAAAACCGTGCAGCAAATAAAGCACTGGATACTTCTTTTTCGCCGCAGGATTGTAATCCGGCGGAGTGTACACGTAATAATCGCGGTCATCGCTGGCGACCGACGACTTGTAGAAATGATGATGGATCACACCGTGGGGCACGTCGTTCAGCTCCCAGGGCAACGACGAAGCTCCGGGGACATGTACCAGATTTTGCGTAGCCAACAGATTCGGCTTCAGCAGCGGGTTCTCTGGATCGATCAGGGGCACACCATCGGCGATGAAAACGTACCCGTAATAGTCGGGAGCGAGCGGAGCGGTGGTCACATTCCAAGCGCCGCGGTCATCTTTCTGCATCGACGCGGGCTCTGCTCCTTCGAGCGCAAGTTTCAAATCTTGCGCATTCGGCGCAGGAAAACGAAAAGTAACGCTCCCGTCTGCGTGTAATTCACGCGAGGCTGGCGGCGGCGACGGTTTGCTTTGCTGCGCCATAGACATGACTCCAAACATCGAAACAATCCAGAAAGACGAATGAAGAAAAAACGCAGATCTCATAGAACATAATCTCGGAGAGGTGGAGTCCGATCGAGTGGGGTTGATTTTACAGTTTTTAGTTCTCTGAAGGAAACTCCAGAGAGCCGATTGACAGCCGTGGATTGGTGGAAATCTGCCTCGCTCGACCCGGGGGAACCTAGTTTCTATCATGTTACGTTAGTAACTCAGGCCTTTGACTGACGTGCCTTCCATGATATAAGGGCGAATAAGTAGAAATCAGAAGAGCCCTGAAGTTGGTCAGGAGACGCTACGATGGATTTGGCTTTTGCACGCAAGGAAGGCCAGGAGCTAGGAGGACTTGTGTCCGAAGCACGGACGGGAAAAAGGTTCCCTCTGGAACTGCCGATCAAGATTCATAAGGCAGACGAGGCGGGACTAGCGAGTGGAGTAACCGGAAATCTGAGCGCCGCCGGAGTTTACATTCGGGCGGATGCGGCGCTGGAAGTGGGCTCCAACGTGGAGTTCGAAATTGTTCTACCGCCTGAAGTCACCGGGGCCAAGGAAAACGTTACGGTGCAGTGCAAGGGACGGGTGGTGCGCACCGACGAACCTGCCACTGGGGGCAGCAGTACTCCCGCGGAGGCTCGAGGTGTGGCCTGCGTGATTGATTCGTATGATTTTGTTCGCCACCCGTAGAGTGGTCACTTACGTCGTTGAACTGGCAATGAGGTGCTGAAGCGATGCTTAAATTGATTCTGGCCGACAATCAGGCAATCTTCCGCGCGGGAATCGCGAAAGTGCTGGCGGTTGAAGACGAGATGCGCATTGTGGCGCAAGCGCAAAACCAGGAACAGATGTTCATGGCGCTGGATAAGTTTCGCGCCGCCGTACTGGTAATCGCTGGCGGATTCCACGGTGACTTTCTGGCCGTGCTGCAAGCGGCGAACAAAGCCAAGACCCGAGTGGTGGTGCTGGCCGACACCGGCGAGAGCACGCAGCGCTATATGGCGGCGGGCGCCCACGGAGTCATCTACCGCAACGTGACCAGTGCCGCGCTGGTCGACTGCGTTCGCAAAGTGGCTCGCGGCGAAACCTGGGTGCAGGACATTGCTGTCCCCAGTGAACTGACCGAAAACGATATGGTTGGGGTGCGGGTGCGCGATCGCTTGACTGCGAAAGAATTGCGGATTGTCGCGCTGATCGTGCAGGGCTACAAGAATAAAGAGATCGCGACTCAACTGGGAACCACCGAGCAGGTAATCAAGAACTATCTGCGCAACGTGTACGACAAGATCGGCGTATCCGACCGGCTGGAGTTGGCGTTGTTCACCATTCACCACCGCATCTTGAACGAAGCCGCTGCCGCAACCGCTGCTGCTGCGCCGCAACAAGGGCAGGCAGTGCCGTCGTAGGAGTTTGGCTTTTGGAAAAAGGCCGCCAGCAGGCGGCCTTTTTTATTTCCTGGCAAAATTCAACTCTTTGCCATTTCAAATCATCCTCTGCTGTCATTCCGCGGAGCGAAAGCGACGAGGAATTTGGGGCTTCGCGGACACGGCGAGAGAACCTAGATCCCTCGCGTTGCTCGGGATGACACCGGCGGGGGCATTGCCGCGATCCCACTACCTGATCTTTTCTGCCACCGACTTCGCCTGCGTAAACAAGTACAGATAATCCGGCCCGCCGGCTTTTGAATCTGTGCCCGACATGTTGAATCCGCCGAAGGGATGCGCACCGACCATCGCGCCCGTGCACTTGCGATTGATATACAAGTTGCCGACGTGGAATTCCTGAACAGCGCGATCGATCTTGTCTTGCGAACTGGTGTATACCGCGCCAGTCAGGCCGAATTCGGTGTCGTTAGCAATTTCAAGAGCGTGATCGAAGTTCTTCGACTTGATCACTGCCAGCACCGGCCCAAAAATCTCTTCCTGCTCGAGTTTCGACTTGGGCTTGATATCTGCGATCACGGTGGGCTGGATGAAATATCCCTCACCCGCGTTCGTCGCCTGATTTCCGCCCGTGATCAGGCGTCCATCTTTCTTCCCGTACTCGATGTATTCGAGGATCGACTTCATGGACCCTTCATTGATCACCGCGCCCATATTCGGATTCTCCGCTGGATCGCCGACCGTAATTTTTTCTACGCGAGCTTTGAGCTGATCCAAAAACTTGTCGTAGATGCGTTCGTCAACGATGGCGCGAGAGCAAGCCGAACACTTCTGACCCTGGAAGCCGAATGCAGCCTGGGCAACGCCTTCTACCGCTGCGTCAAAGTCCGCATCGGCGTCGACGATGATCGCGTCTTTGCCGCCCATTTCGAGGACGGTGCGCTTGATCCATATCTGGCCGGGAACGGCGTCGGCAGCGCGCTTGTGAATGTCGAGACCAACTTCGCGTGAGCCAGTGAAAGCGATGTAACGCGTCTTGGGATGGGCCACTACAGCATTGCCAAACGTAGCGCCGGCTCCGGGACAGAAGTTGACTACGCCATCGGGAACGCCAGCTTCTTCGACAAGTTCAATAAACTTTGCGGCGATGGTTGGGGAATCGCTCGACGGTTTCAAAATGACGGTATTGCCAGAGACGACGGAGGCCATGGTCATCCCGGCCATGATCGCGCAGGGAAAGTTCCATGGCGGAATTACGGCGCCGACTCCGAGCGGAATATAGAGCAGGGAGTCGTGCTCGCCGGGCATTTGCACATCGGGCTTCACTTTCGCAAGACGCAGCGCTTCACGCGCATAGTATTCGCAGAAGTCGATGGTCTCGGCGATGTCGGCGTCAGCTTCCGCCCAGTTCTTGCTGACTTCAAAGACCAGCCAGGCGCAGAACTCGAACTTGCGCTCGCGCAGAAGATCAGCGACGTGGAACAACAGGCTGGCACGCTCCTCAACTGAAGTGCGGCTCCAGTGCTCGAAAGCGCTGAGAGCGGCTTGCATGGCCGGTTCCACCTGTTCCTTGCCGGCTTTCTGATGCAAGCCGACTACCTGGGACGGCTTCGCCGGGTTTAGCGATTTGATCTTGCCCTCGGTCTTGATCCGCTTGCCGCCAATGATGAGGTCGTACTCGCGACCAAGCTGGCCACGGACTTTCTCAATGGCCGCTCGCATTTTGCGCGCATTTTCTTCTTTGCTGAAATCGGTCAACGGTTCATTGACGAACCCGCTGTGATGAAGGCGAATCTGGGGTTGTGTAGGAGCTTCAACGGTTGCCATAAGTGCACCTCGAAAGCTATATGGATGCGGCGCGAAGGGGCGCGGAACCACTTATTCTAGCACTGGCGAAAGGCACGAGAGTAGCGTGTTGCCGTAGGCTGGATTTCTCCGCAAATGGTTTTCTGGATTGATGAGAAAAACAACGATGGCTTCATCAAGCTTTGCTCGACCAAGCAGCTGTTCGCAAATCTCGGCGTACGTTACTGGATTTTTCGGTTGGTGAGGGCTTTTAATTCTTCGACGATTTGCTCCAACCGGCCGCGGCGCTGGGCGTGATTCTGCTGCGCTGGCAAGGTTCGTCTCTGTTGAACATATTGCTCGTTGAGTCTTTGGATGTCGCTGATCTCGGCCTTCAGCAGGTGAACACGATTAAGGATGGCTTCTCTTCCATTTAGCAGCATGTCTCTAGCATACCCTAGTTTCAGAAGATCCGCTCAGTCTTATCGAGTGACTTTGGGCATCTGTGGCCGGATTTCAGTACATGGCGAGTGTGCTCTTACGGGTCAGCTCCGGGCGGACAACAAATTACGGTACTTTCACCGAGTCATGACTCTCGGTGGTGCGGAAGCTCATTTTGGCAGTACGTTCCAGCTTGTCCCAGGCGAAGCGCTGGCCTTCGATGGCGCGTTTCACGGTCTTGAACAACACAACCGAAAACAATTGCCGGTAGGCGAAGCGTTGTAGCCAAACCTGGCTCAGCAGCCAGCCGTCTTCGCGAGCTTCGGGCTGGCGGCGCTCCAAGGCGAACGCAATGGCGGACGTAATGAAATCAATGACCAGAAAAGCGGCAAAGAACAATACGAGACGCTGGATGTCGGTCGGATCCGTGGAGTCCGGATGGAAATGCTTCTGAATGAAATACCAGATTGCGCCCACGGCAAACATCAGATCGATGAACGGCGAGACCAGCGGCAGCAGGATTTGAAAGATGACAATGTTAGGTAAAGCGACCCAACCCAGAACTCCTTTGCGGGCGAAAACGGCGCGATGTTTCCAGACCGACTGCAGAATCCCGAAAGACCAGCGGAAGCGTTGCCGCATCAGGCCGTTGGCATTGATCGGCGCCTCGGTATAGGCGAGAGCCAAATCCTCGTACTGCACCCGATAGCCATTGCGAAGCAGCGCCATGGTCAGATCGGCATCTTCAGCGACAGTGTCAGTGTGGTATCCGCCAGCTTCGCGAACCGCGGACGTCCGCCAACCGCCGATGGCTCCCGGCACCACGCTTACGGCTCCAAGAACGTTCAACGCGCGGCGCTCGAAGTTCTGGCTGGTGATGTATTCCAGCGCTTGCCAGCGGGTCCACAGATTCACGCGATTCCCCACCTTGGCATTTCCCGCAACCGCCCCGACTTTGGGATTGAGGAAATGAGGAACTAACCGCGAAATGGCATTTCGGGCAATCACGGTGTCAGCATCGATGCCAACGAAGATCTCTTCGTCGTTTAAGTGCTCGAGCCCAAAGTTGAGGGCGTCGGCTTTGCCGGAATTCGGTTTGGTCAGAATGAGCACGCGGCCGGAGGCTTCTTCGCGGACAAAAGCCTGACGTGCGACCTCAAGAGTGTTGTCGGTGGATCCGTCGTCGATCACAATTACATGCAGGCCGGGATAGTCCGAGGCCAGCGCCGCGCGTACCGTTCGCTCGATCACTTTTTCTTCGTTGTAGGCAGGAATCAATACTGCGACAGAGGGCTTGTACGACGCCACCTCACTCGGAGTGCCGTGAGGTCGCTGCCGCAAGCGGTCGTAAATCGCGAAAAGTCCTACAAACAGGAGGCGTCCTGTCATCAGCAGATCGCCAAGAAAGAAGATCCAGACGATCGCGCGAGTGCTGAAGTTCCAAATCGCAAAGCCCATCCAGTCCAATCGAGCGGCCCAGCGCTCGTTATAGGGAATCGGAGGCATGACATCGGCCCTGGTTTTGCCAATCAAATCACTCAGAGCGACGATTTCATCCCCTTTCGCACGCACGCCCGCGATGATCAGCGGCAAGGCGCGGACGGTCTCGCTGCGGTCGCCTCCACCGTCATGCAGCAGGACGACGCTGCCACAGAGTCGGTCTTTGGGATCGCAGGGCGGGATATGAGCGAGCACGACCGCCGCGATATGCTCAGCGGGATTCCCTGGTTCCTTCCAGTCATTGGGATCGATCTTGTTCCCCACGCTGATGTAGCCCATGTCCTGCACCACTTCGAGCGGCCGGACTTGGTCGGCGGTGTCAGGCTCCTGATCGATCGAGTACGGCGGCCGGAAAAGGATGGTGTGGATTCCCAAACGGCTGGCAAACAGCTGTTCGGTAAGACTCAACTCCACCTTCATGTAGCTGAGCGAAATATTGCTGATGTCGGGATGAGTGAAGGTATGATTCCCAATTTCGTTTCCCTCGCGATAAATCCGCGATGTGACGCTGCCGAAATCCTTGGCCTCAAGACCAATGAGAAAGAATGTTGCGGTCGCATTTTCTTTTTTCAGTATGTCCAGGATTTTCGGAGTCCATGTCGGATCAGGGCCGTCATCGAACGTGATGGCAACGGCTTTCGGATTGTAGCCATAGCGGGCGACGCGGTAAGGCTGGGGCAACGGATCGATGTTTTCATCGGTGATGATTCCCTCGGAATCTACCGTGATGTCGCGCTTACCGTTGGCAGGGCGGTCTTCGATGCGCAGAATTTCGCCCTGACCCTCCATGTCCACATCCTGGCCGGGGAGAACGTCTTTCAACTTATCGGGAGCTGTCGGATCTCCGGGAACGTCCCAAACCCGCCACAGGGCGCGATCTTCGGCGCCCAGACGCCAGAGAGCGAAAGTCTCAATCCCCAGGCGCTGGGCTGCTCGCATTTCGTTGAGTGCGGTGACCGCGTCGAGGAACCAGATGTCATGGCGGCGGTTTTGTTCGTCCATGTAACTGAAATGGGGATTGCTGCTGTCGCCGTCGAAATCTATGTCTTCTTCCGAATCGCGTGCGGCCAGCCATGCTTCCTGTACCGAGACGTTGGTGTCGCGCACATCGGGCGGCAGTTTTCCGTGCTTTGGCTTACGCACCCAGTCATAACCGTAATTGCCGATGGCGCAGATAAGCTTTTGCGGCGGAACCGCTTTGCGGGCGAATTCCAGATTCGCAACAAACCAGTCCTGCGAGGCGACCGGCCCCGGCGTTCCCTCGGGATAGTGCTCGTCATAATTCATGAGCACTACGCCGTCGACCCGGCTGGCAACGGAGGGGTAATTGAAGTCCTCGTTGTGCGGGGGCACGCTCACATACAACTTCATGCCCTTGCCATGAAGATCGTCAGAGATCTCCTGCAGCAAGGCCATGTATCCGGGCTGCGCTTCGGGAGCAATCTCCTCGAAGTCAATCATCAGGCCGTGGTATTTGTCAGTGGTGAGAAACGCGTCCACTTGCTGCCGGAAACGCGCGCGCGCCTTCGCGTCATTCAAGAACGACGTGATGTCGACCCAGTTCACGCCATCGGAATTGTTCACCATGGGGAACACTTCCATACCGGTGTCTTCGGACTTCAGAAACTTCATGACCTTGTCGTCCACCGGATGGATGTTCGAGTCCTGAATCAC
This sequence comes from Terriglobales bacterium, assembly GCA_050012915.1. GTDB lineage: Bacteria > Acidobacteriota > Terriglobia > Terriglobales > Acidobacteriaceae > JABDBE01. The sequence goes on from JBEKGG010000067.1 coordinate 14,221, forward strand.
ATCGAAGTAAATGTTGGTCTGGTCGTCGACGCCCTGCAGGTGGCCGTCCGAAGTCAAAACGTGAAGCCAGTCGGGATAGAGCAGATCAATCTGGCGAGCGTACTCACGCAGCGAAGCGAAGCTGGCAGCATCCCATGGAGCATAGAAAGCCGCGCGCACGCCTTCGTCAGAATCGATCTGCGCCGCCGAGGAATTTGTTTTGCTCTTATGGCTCCCGCGCAGGAGAGCCTGCTTGCGCCGACGTTCTCTGGCCTTCTCTTTTTCGTTTTCTTTCAGCGCGTGGTATGGCTTTTTCTGGGTTTGCCAAATCAACTCGGGCAATTGTTCGCCGCGCAAGGCATTATAGACAAAGAATATAACCAACAGCATGACGCTGATGCCGAGAACGTCAAACAAGCCTCGTAATCGCTTCCAGCGGGCTTGTCGAGGATCGTAAAAAACCGGTTGCGCCATGGGGTGAGTTAAGTCCATCCTAAGCCGTGAAGAATGGCGGGTCAAACGTGGAAGGGCAGCGTTCGGCTTCAGGCGTCAGGCTTCGGGCTTCGGCTGCTGGCTTCTAGTTAGATCTTGTCCTCAGGCCGGAAGCCTGAAGCCTAGAGCCCGAAGCCTTCTGCTATATTGCCTCCGTGCGCGAACTGCTGCGCAAACATCATCGATTCTTTTTTTTGGCCATCCTTGCTGGCGTGGCGCTGCGCCTTGTATTCATTTTCCGGTTTCCGGGTGTGACCTCAGACTCATTCGTATATGGGGACATCGCCAAGAACTGGCTGCAGCACGGGATTTATGGCCTGAGCGGAATCAATGAGGTTTCCCCGACGTATATTCGTCTGCCGGGATATCCAGCCTTCCTGGCGGCAATATTCGCGATCTTTGGCATGGAACACTATCGGGCCGCGTTGGTGGTGCAGATGTCCGTGGACATTGGCAGCTGCGTCCTCATCGCCGACCTGGCGTGCCGCTTGATTTCTCCTCGCGCGGCGCGGTTTGCGTTTTTGTTAGCGGCTCTTTGTCCGTTTCTGGCGAACTATGCTGCCAACGCGCTCACTGAAACGTTGGAAGTCTTCTTCACCGTGCTGGCTCTGGACTTGACTGTCGCAGGGCTCAACACGCTCAATGACTCATCTACGAAACCATGGGTGGTGTGCGGGCTTGCGATCGGCGCGGCCGTTCTGCTGCGTCCTGATGGGGGATTGCTTCTGGCTGCGATCATGGCATATCTGCTGGTGCTGTTCGTGAAGCATAAGCCGCGGGCTGGTGCGTCGGCGCCACGCCTTCTTCGGGCCGGCTTGATCCTGGTGGTCGTCTCGCTCGCCACACTGGTTCCGTGGACGGTGCGCAATCTCCGTGTGTTCCACGAGTTTCAACCGCTTGCGCCACGCTACGCCAACGAAGAAAATTCTTTCGTGCCGGTAGGATTCGAGCGTTGGGTGAAAACCTGGATCGTGGATTATGCCTCAGTCGAAGAAATTTATTGGGCAGTGCCGGGCAATAAAATCGACGCTGAGAAACTTCCCCTGCGCGCTTTTGATTCGCCTGAGCAGCGGGACCAGACCCAACAATTACTGGGGGATTACAACGACAGCCTGCACGTCACTCCCGATCTTGATGCGAGGTTTGCGGCGCTGGCCTCCGAACGCGTGCATCATTCTTTATTGCGTTATTACGTTGAACTGCCCCTGCTTCGCATTGCCGATATGTGGCTGCGGCCGCGTACCGAAACCTTGCCCTCGGATACGCGATGGTGGGAGTTCGACGACGACCCAGAATGGCTGGCACTGGCGCTGATCTTGGGGATCGTTAATCTTCTCTACGTTGGTGCAGCGTTCGCGGGTCTGTTGCGAGGACGATTTGCTCCTCACCTCGGCCTGGTGCTGACATTCGTAGTTCTGCGATCGGCGTTCCTGGGCACTCTGGAAAATCCCGAGCCGCGCTACACGCTGGAATGTTATCCGGTGGTCATTATTCTTGTGGCTGCATTATTCGAAAGGAAAAACCGGCTGGTAGAAGGTTGACTGGCAGTCGGGCCACGAATTTCCGGAGTAAAAAGCCTAACCCTTAGGCCAACGGAGAATCGGTCATGCGGAAGCGGGTGCGCACATGCTCGGAAAGAAGTTCGATCGCCTCCCGGTTCAATACCGGGTCGGCCTGAGCCAGATATCTCATCGCTTCGACCAATTGCCGCTGACCGTCAACGTAGCGAGGATCCGACGTCCGCTCGCGTCGCTTGCGCCCTATTTGAGGAGCTACGGGGATAGTGAAAACCTTTGCCATAAGAAAAATGTCAGACAATCAGAGTCTTTCGGCCTTTCCTTTTTTCTCCAAGAGCGGCTTTTTGCCAGTATACCGTCCTGCCCCCGGTTTTTCAGCCTTAATCTTTGCACAGGAGAAATGAACGGGCGGGCAAGCACACACTTAGCCCGTCGCGTGTCATTTTGATACGCGGGCTACCCTTGCGGCGACACAAACTTGGTTTTCCCCGTGGTCTTCAGCTTGAAGACGGAATCTGGAATCTTTTGATGCAATTGGATATCGGAATACTTGGCCAGACGATAATCGCCCGAAGAGAAAAGTTGTTGCTGAACCGACACGCCTAGAGCCGGATCGATCCACAGCAAGATGTGGTCGAAGTTATTGCGAACTTTGACCGATTTCGGCACCAGCCCAAGTTTTACCGCGTCGACACCGCCCACTTTTTCGCTTCCCAGATAGCTTACGTCGAAGGACTTGAGCATATCCTTCCCGCTGCCGCCGAAACCCAGCACCAGAAAGCTCTCGATTGTGGCCCGATCCTTGCCCGTGTTGTACGTCGTGACCTGATCGATCTTCGGCTGGTAAACTTCGACTTTGCTGTCAGTAAAGAGCACGTACTTCGGCGGCTTGGGGTCGCTGATGTCGGCCGCCATTTGAACTTCGCCCCCGGCGCGTCGAAAATAGACCATCCCTTTTTGTAAATCGTGTTCGTCGACAACTTTCTGATATTGGTCCCATTCAAACGCGGCCTGAGCGGTGGTGAAGTTCGCCGCAGTTTGATCCATCTGGGCCAGAACACGTTGCAGGTCGTCAGAGCTCGGCGGCTGGGCCGACGCTGCCACCAAGGAAATAACTACAGCCAAACCCCAGCTCAGACGGCGACACCATCCCAATATCAGCACAAGATTCATTCTGATTTCACCAACGCCGCTATTCTCGCGCCACCCAGACACGGTAACTGAGCAGGTGCCCCAAGCTGTCGCGCACCGGCTCGATTTTCGTGATGCTGACTTCACCAGAAATAGGCTCAATGATTTCCAGCAACTGGTCGCGAACGGCGTCATCGTCTTTACCCGCGACCGCAGCCGCTTCAATCTGGTAAATCAGTCCGCCATGGCCGTCGGGCACTACCGCGACTCCCGTACGATGCGGATTGTGCTCAACCGGTTTGTCCTTAAAGTTGATCAGCTTCGGAGAGAGAAAAACAAACAGCAGGATCAGCGTGACCATCACATCGTACTGGATGGTGCCGCGCTCGTAGGACCAGAAAATGTAATCGCGGATTGTTCGCCAGATCCCACTCATGGGAACAGTGGGGGCGGCCATAACCGTCGCATTCGCTTTTGCCCTGTCCAAGTCTATTTTTTACTCTCTGTCTTTGCAACGCGCAATCGAGCGAGGGAAAGAAGCGCTACATTTTCCTCGGCGTCAAGCGGTCTGTTCCCATATACGGGCGCAGAGTCTCGGGAATGAGCACGCTGCCATCCGCTTGCTGATAATTCTCGACAATCGCCACCCAGGTGCGACCGACCGCGAGGCCGCTGCCATTCAGCGTATGCAAGAATTCTGTTTTGTTCTTGCCCGCGGGACGATAGCGAATGTTCGCGCGCCGCGCCTGAAACGATTCGAAGTTCGAGCACGAAGAAATCTCGCGAAACAGCTGCTGCCCCGGCAGCCACACTTCGATGTCGTAAGTTTTCGCGGATGAAAAACCGATGTCCCCGGCAGCCACACTTCGATGTCGTAAGTTTTCGCGGATGAAAAACCGATGTCTCCGGTCGACAGCGCGACCACGCGATAGTGCAGGCCCAACTTCTGAAGAATTTCTTCGGCATCATGCGTTAGCTTTTCCAACTGTTCGTGGGAATCTTCCGGACGCGTGAACTTGACCATTTCGACTTTCTGAAACTGGTGCTGCCGGATAATCCCTCGCACATCTTTGCCATAAGATCCAGCCTCGCTGCGGAAGCACGGCGTATACGCAGTGAGCGAGACTGGCAGTTGCGCCGCTTCGAGCACCTCATCGCGATAAAGATTAGTGACCGGAACTTCCGAAGTCGGAATCAGCCAGAGATCCTTATCTCCGTGCGGAACCTTGAAAGAATCGGCCGCAAACTTGGGCAACTGCCCGGTCCCATACATCGATTCAGAGTTCACCATGTAGGGCGGCAATACTTCGGTGTAGCCGTGCTCTCGGATGTGCAGGTCGAGCATGAAGTTGGCCAGCGCCCGCTCCAGGCGCGCGCCCGTATCCCAATAAACGGCAAAGCGCGCACCCGAGATTTTCGCGGCCCGCTCCAGATCGAGCACCCCGAGTTGCTCTCCGATTTCCCAATGTGGCTTGGGAGCAAAGTCAAATGTTGGCGGCGTGCCCCAGCGTCGAACTTCCAGGTTGTCCTCCGCGCTCTTGCCCACTGGAACGCTGGCATGCGGAATATTCGGGATGCCGGAGAGAATCTGCTGTAGCCGGGTTTCGTACTCCTCGGCGGCTTTGCCCAATTCTTCGACCTGCTGGCGTAATTCCTTGGTTTCGGCGATGAGGGCAGACGCGTCCTGCCCACTCTTCTTCAGTTTCGCGATTTCTTCCGTGGCGCGATTGCGCTGAGCCTTCATGGTCTCGGCGCTGGTGATCGCCTGCCGCCGCTGGGCATCGATTTGCGCGAAGTTCTTGAGAACCTCGGCCGGCTTCATGCCGCGCTGGCGCAGCTTTTCCTCGACCAGCGGCAGATTGTCGCGCACAAAACTCAGATCAAGCATGGGAATGCACTACTGTAACGGAAAAGTGGGCGGAAATGCACGTCCGTGGTTGTCTCCACGTACTCTACGGCGGTTCTCCGCGGTCTCTGCGTTTCAGATTTTTGCTGGTCCAGATATAAAGTCTTAAATCGCGGAGACCGCTGAGAACATCCGCAGAGTGCGCCGAGTAAATCGTTTTGGACTCGCCTATCCCGCGGGTTACACTACACACGCGATGACCGCCTCCCCCGCGACTGGCAAGCGCACGCCGGACCTTTCAGTCAGCTTCGCCGGTATTGAACTCAAGAATCCCGTAATCGCCGCCAGCGGCACGTTTGGCTATGGCATCGAGTTCGAAGACGTAGTCCACTTGGACAAGCTTGGCGGGTTCGTCGTCAAAGGCTTGTCGAAAGAGCCTATGGCGGGGAACCCGCCGCCGCGTTTGTACGAGACCGCCGCGGGCATGCTCAATGCCATCGGCTTGCAGAACATCGGCGCGCGCGCCTTCGTCGACGAGAAACTTCCGAAGCTGCGCGAGATCAAGAATATCGTCGTCATCGCCAACGTTTTCGGCTACACCCGCGAGGATTACGAGCGCACCATTCAGATCCTGAATGAAGGCGAAGGCATCGCTGCTTACGAACTGAATGTGTCTTGCCCTAATACCGCTCACGGGGGAATTCAGTTTGGCAGCGACCCTCGTTCGCTCGATGAAGTCGTAGCCACGGCTCGGCATTTCTCGCAGCGGCCTTTGATCGTGAAACTTTCTCCCAACGTGACCAGCATCGCGCAAATGGCCTATGTGGCGCAGGAAGCCGGAGCCGACGCGGTTTCGCTGGTCAACACTTTTGTGGCGATGGCGATCGACGCCGAAACCCGCAAGCCGCGCATCGCCAACGTGACCGCCGGGCTCTCCGGTCCAGCCATCAAGCCGATTGCGCTGCGCATGGTTTACGACGCAGCCAAGGCGGTGAAAATTCCGGTCATTGGCATGGGCGGTATTTCGACGGCGGTGGATATCATCGAGTTCATGCTCGCCGGAGCCAGCGCCGTGCAGATTGGGACTGCCAGCTACTGGGATCCCGTAGCCACGGAAAAAATCGTGACCGAACTTCAGGGTTGGAGCGCGGAACACCGCATAGAACGATTAGCCAGCCTGACTGGCGGGCTTGTGTTGGAGTAGAACGCTCTCTGGGAGCCCATCTGGATGAGAGGAGCTTGAGCATGACAACTGAATCGAA
>JBEKGG010000068.1:0-17603 GCA_050012915.1 Terriglobales bacterium
AGATCGGCACCGAGGTGGCTTATGATGTCAATACTTATGTGGCCGCTAGCTGTGTGGGGAGTTGTGACGGCTGTTCTGGTCATCCTCCTGATCTACCGCAGTACACTCACCATGCAAGAGGACGATCAACTATTCCTGGGCGAGTCTGAGTCGCACATGGAAAAGGAACAGATCGAGATCATGGCCAAGGTCAACAAAATCACTCCCCTGGTGAAATGGGTGGGTGCTGCCTCCGGTGTGCTGCTCCTGGTAATCGCTGGGCTGGCAGTGTATCAGGGATTGCAGAACTCGGCGCAGTAGTTCTGCTTTGTTCATCGGCGCTGGTACGCGAGTTCGCCAGCTAGGCCTCGCGCATGATCGGCGTTCGGCTGGAAGATTCTCGAAGGGTGAGGCGCGTTCGCGTCTCGCCCTTTAGTTTTTTTCGAATGGTTTCGTTGGTGACGTTTCGATTACGAATTGTCTCTGGCGGGCAACGAATCGACTAGAAATCAATCGGCATTGAGTGGCGACTGCTTACGCTTCCAAATCGACAGTCCGGGTGCTCCCACTGCCAGTGCTGCCAGGGTCGCGGGTTCGAGAGTAGGCGCGGTGAGAGCTGCATCCGGTCCTCCGGGAACGTCGTCGGTGCCCTTGGTCTGACCCGCGATGATTCCCTTCCCGGCGATGGTTTCGTAAGCATATCCCGTTAGCGTGGCTGTAAACTCGGTCCCTTGCGTCTTTACGGTAAGGCGCGCCCAACCATAGTGAGTCTTTCCGTGGATCTTGAACTTGAGCCCGAGGAAACGGTTTGTGACGTCAAACCAACCGCCGCCACGATAGCCCTTAGTTAAGAAGAAGGTAGAGTAGGCTAACGAAGCGCGGCCCGAGGGAAAAGACCGCTTCGGACCGATGCGCGCACCGCGATCAAGCGCAAAGGCGCTATTCCTCCCGATGTGGACGTGCCCCTGGACCGCATTGCCCGGCCCAGCCTCGGCATAAAAAGTTGCGTGGAATCCCGAGGTCGTGTTGGTGGCATGGTTAAGGAGAGTGAAGTCAGTTATCCCGTCGTGGTTCAGATCGAGATCGTAGCTCTTGCCAGGTGAAATGAGGCGGTGGATAGGGGTATAGACGACCTTCGCCTCTACCGCCTGAGGCAAAGCCAGGCTAGCCACTCCGGCCGCAGTAGCGACGAGCGCATACATGTTGAGCTTTTTCTGAACTGACGCGGAAAGCTTGGCGGTCTTGCGGGGCCTGGAGGAACGATTCATGAGGCCTCCCGAAAATGCTACGCGGCATTGTAACCCGGAAACTCTTCGATTTCCTAATTCCGCGTTTCTGAAGTTTTCCGATGGCTGGTGCCGGGAACAGGACTCGAACCTGCACGCCTTGCGGCACTGGATCCTAAGTCCAGCGCGTCTGCCAATTCCGCCATCCCGGCGCCAGTCCATGATACCGAAGTCCATCGTGACGGGCCACGGCATAGATTTCTGAAACCTGTTGCGAATTATCTTTGACTAGTGAGTAGGTTCGGATCCTGCGTTGAGGTCGTCTTTAGTCGAGGCAATTCAGGGCAATAGGCTAAATCATGATCTGCTTCGCTGGACTAAGATTGGAATCTTTGGGTCACGACATCGGGCAGTTGTTCTTCGAGTCTCCGCGCTAGCCAGGATTGCAAGTCGGAGGCGAGATTGGAAGCTATGAAGACGAACAGCAAGCCGGCCTGACCCTTGTCATTGTTCCAGCAAACCTTGCAATCAGCGGTCAGATCGAGGCGAGGGTCGGGCAGCGTAAACTGGATCTTCAGCTCGGTGCCGGGCGCGAGTGGAGTCGAAGTGCTTAACGCCATGCCCTTTTCGCTGATATTGATTGTCTTACCAAAAATCTCCGACTCCCCTTTTCTGGTGCCCGCTGCCGGCACTGAGATTGGGTATCGAAAATAACGGCGGCGCTCTCGCACTATCAATCCGTAGGCAGCTTTGAAGGTGTGCCGGATCGCCTCGATAGTCAGAGGTTTTTGAAGTGTAAAAGCTGAACCACCCTTGAGTGCGGCCGCAGTCTGGGCGCTGTTGTTGGTGACGGCGAATGTGATCGCGGTCCGGTTCGAGGCTGAGGCGCGCACCCGCTCCAGAAACAGGATGGCTTGATTGCCCAGCGAAAGGTCAATGACGGCGACCTCGAGTTTGGTGTGATTCACGCGGTCGAGTGCGTCTGCGATTTTGCCGCAGACCTCAACCGACAAAGCGAGTTCTTCCATGGCATCGGAAAGCTGTTTTGTGATCACCGCGTCTTCGGAGACGACCAGCGCTTTACCGATAGGTTTCGACAAATGGGTGTCGGTCATCCAGGGGCTCCTTGGCTAAGCGGATTTGCGCTCAACCGATGTATCACCTTGCCGTTCTGTTACGGAATGATCGCGAGACAACGCCTGGGAATGATCGAGGGTCGCAGCTTCAAGGCCTCTGAGGTGGCGAATCTGTCCAGCGTACAGCGCGACGGTGGTTACGGCTCCAACGCCAGCGCCGAGCAGGAAGATTCCCAAGGCGATCCAACGGTCCATGGCTTGCGTCTCCCACATTCGTCTTCGTGGGCAGAAGTGCTATCTGCCTTGAAAAACACCATGGCACGCGGCTAATGTCTATGGGAAACGTACACAACTCCCGGAGCTATACCCGTGGCGCGCCAGGTACCTTATAGCAAATGCTGCTAACCATGGTACCCGTTCCGGGAAACGGCGCGCGCAACACATCATCACTTTTACGAAATACGAACAGGATCCGCGCCAGAGGCAAGACGAAAATCAGGGCGCTCTCTTTCCAGGTGGATTCCTGGAGGACCTCGATGAAAAGCGGTCGTGAGGGTCCGAACGTCAGCCGTGCTGACACTAACCCATGACCGCCAAGGTTCAACGCGAACCGTAAGTCCACCGTAGCCTACCCACGGAAGTATGGCAATACAGTGTGTACTGTATCGAACACTCATTTGGCATTGCCGGCTACCCTTCGAAAACCCACAAAAAACGCTGGCGAAGGCGATTCCGTTCCGAAATCGTAACAACTTCAATGTCACGGACGATGACAAGCTGGCATTTTGGCAAAAAACTCTCTTCTTTCCGACACTGCGCTACACTGGATGAGCCATGAATAATCCATCTCAACCAAATATCAAGCTGGTAAACGCTCCCGACTATCGCGAGACTTATGCCAACAGTGTGCAAGTTCGAGTCAACGTTTGGGATTTCTTTCTGATCTTCGGAACTCTGCAACAACAGACCGAGAGTCAAGTGGAAGTCAAGAATTTCCAGGGCATCTACTTGAGCCCGCAACAGGCCAAGGCGCTGATGTCGATTCTGCAGCAGAATGTTTCTGGTTATGAAAGCACATTTGGCGAGATCAAACTGGATCCCCGAATGGCGTCCGCGGGGCCGGTACACTAGACTGCTCCGGTGACCGGAGACATCGATCGGCGCCGCAGATATTCGACGGGACTGCTTTTTGCGTTGTTCTTTTGTGTGCTGGTAGCCCTGCACGCCCCTCTGCTGCGCCTGCCGTATTTCTGGGATGAAGCTGGGTATTACGTTCCCGCCGCTCGCGATCTGCTACTACAGGGTACGTTGATCCCTCACTCAACTCCCTCGAATGCGCATCCTCCGCTGGTGATGGCGTATCTTGCGCTCGCCTGGAAGATTTTGGGTTTCACGCCTGCCGTGACTCGCGTTGCGATGTTGGCGGTTGGGGCATTTTCTTTGCTGGGCGTGTTTCGCCTGGCGCAACGAGTGGCAAATACAGAAGTCGGCATCGCCTCGACTGTCTGCACCGCTTTGTATCCGGTTTTCTTTGCGCAAAGTTCACTGGCTCACCTGGATTTGGCGGCGGCGGGGCTGACTTTCTGGGCGCTGCTTGCATATGTCGAAAACCGTCGCTGGAGCGCGGCCGCATGGTTCTCATTGGCGGCGCTGGCGAAAGAGACGGCAATCCTTGCTCCGCTGGCTTTGTTGGTCTGGGAACTAATTGCCACGTTATTTCTCATCCCGAGCAAGGCGAGGGATCTGGGTTCTTCCTCAGCCCGGCAGGAAACCAGATTCTTCGTCACCTTTGCTCCTCGGAATGACAGGGTGATGAGTTGGCTCACGTGTGGCCCACTCTTTCTTCCGCTCATCCCGCTCGCGCTCTGGTATGCCTTTCACTATGCGCGCACTGGATTCGTCTTCGGCAACCCGGAGTTCTTCCGTTACAACGTGGAAGCCACCATGCAGCCGCTGCGCGTGCTGCTTGCGCTGGGATTGCGCATCTGGCAAGTCGTGGGATATCTCAACCTGTCCTTTCTCACCCTGGCCGGGTTGCTCGCAATGTGGCTTCCTCCTCTGAGTGACAAGGCCGAAGAGCGAAAAAGGATCGCACTCGATGTGCAGTTCGCGTTTCTCGCGGTAATCGCAGCTTACGTGGTTGCAATGGCCGTGGTGGGCGGAGCCGAGCTTGCCCGCTATATGCTTCCGGTGGTTCCACTCGTGATCGTCCTATGGGTTTCCACGCTGCGGCGAAGAGTGCGGATATGGCGCAGCGCGATCGCGGTTGTGGCGCTGGCATTCGTGGCCGGTCTGTTCTTTAACCCTCCCCACGGATTTTCCATTGAGGACAATCTTGCTTACCGGGATTACATTCTGCTGCACCAGCAGGCCGAGGATTTTGTGGAAGCGCGCTATCCCATGGCCCGGGTGCTGACGGCATGGCCGGCGAGCGATGAACTTTCGCGGCCATATCTCGGCTACGTGACCCGACCCATGCGGGTTTTCCGGATCGAAGACTTCACGGCTGAGCAACTCATGTCCGCATCCGAGGTGCAGTCGAAATTTGATGTGGCGCTGGTTTTCTCTACCAAATACGACCCGCCGCATTCCTGGTTCGAGCACTGGCGCCAGTGGCAGCAATGGAAAACCGAATTCTTCGGTTACCACCGCGACGTTCCCCCAGCCGCGGCGGCGCAGATTCTGAGAGGACGCCTTGTCTATACCGAGACGCGTCATAACCAATGGATCGGCGTGATTGAGATGGGGCCGGTCGAAGAAGCGGAGGGCGCGGCACCATTTCATCGGGAATGAGAGCGTCTCGAATGATCCAATCTGATTGCGCTGGGAGTGGCGTTCGCATATGCTAGGCGCATCCTCCACAATTTCACGCAGTGAGTTATTTTGCACAAACCGCATCGCTCCCGGAGCGGCCTCCGCAGCCTGCTCCGAATCGTGAATCGTGGTGGCAAGCGGCTGTAGTGGTTCTCTTGATTGGCTGGCTTTACTGGCCCATTCTTTTTCATCTTGCCAAACAGTGGTCGAACGATGCGAACTTTTCCCACGGATTCTTCGTTCCTGCCTTTTCCTTGTTTGTGCTGTGGCAGGACCGTGATCGGATTGCCCGGGAGCCTCGCGATCCATCGCCATCGGGCCTATTGATCGTTATTCTTGCGCTGGTTGTGCTGGTCGCAGGAGTGCTCGGAGCTGAGCTCTTTCTGTCCCGCGTTTCTTTACTGCTGCTGATTGCCGGTCTGGTGATTTTCTTCCGCGGATGGCATTCGTTTCTGGCTGTTCTTTTTCCCTGGGCATTTCTTTTCCTGATGATTCCCATCCCCGAAATTGTTTTTGGCCAGATTACGTTTCCGTTGCAAATTCTTGCCTCGAAAGTAGCTGCGCTGCTGCTGCCGCTTCTCGGCGTTCCTGTGTTGCGCGAAGGCAACGTCATCAATCTGCCGGCAATGCCGCTCGAAGTTGTAGAAGCGTGCAGCGGCATTCGGTCGCTGCTTTCGCTGGTGACTCTGGCCATCATCTACGGATATCTCGTCGAAACTCGCACCTGGGTTCGAGTTGCATTGGCACTGGCATCCATTCCTATTGCCGTCGCGGCCAACAGCCTGCGCATCGTCGGCACCGGCTTGCTGGTGCAATATTGGGATCCGGACAAAGCTGAAGGTTTCTTTCACATATTTTCGGGCTGGTTGGTGTTTGTGGCGGCGCTGGCAATGCTTTTTCTCTTTCACCGGCTCTTGATGGGCCGCGCACAAGCCAATTCTAGAAATGAGGCCCGGCCGTGAAACCTCATTGGAGATTTGCGGTCATAGTGGCTTTGCTCGCGAGCACGGCGATTTTTCTTCAGGCGCGCGGACATAAGGAGTCCTTGCCCAGTCGCGAGCCGCTTGCTTCCCTGCCATTCCACCTGGGACCGTGGACGGGCACCGACGTTCCCATGCAACCGGATGTTCTGGCTATTCTCGGTCCGGGAGATTTTCTTCAACGCTTCTACGAGGACACTTCGGCCAGCCAGCCCTATGTCGACCTTTTTCTCGCCTACTTTCCCAGCCAGCGAACCGGCGACACCATTCATTCCCCGAAGCACTGCTTACCGGGCGCAGGTTGGTTGCCCACGGAGTCCCGCCGAATCTCCATTTCGTTTCCCGGGCGTGCGCCATTTGAAGTGAATCGCTATGTCATCGCGAAAGGGGACGAGCGCCAACTCGTGCTTTATTGGTATTGGGCCCATAATCGCGCCGAGGCCAGTGAATATTGGGCGAAGTTTTATCTGGTCACGGATTCCATCCGGCTCAACCGCAGCGATGGTTCGCTGGTGCGCGTGATTACACCGCTGCCCCAAGGCGAAACCACCGAGGCTGCGCAACAACGATTGCTTTCTTTCGCCGGCAACGTCGTTCCCCAACTTGACCGGTATATTCCGCGATGACAGGGTTGTGCCATGAGTAACTTTCTGCCGTACGCGATTTGCAGTAACTTGAAAAGAACAACAAAGAAACTGTCTGGCGCTGACCGCGCCCGTTCCTGGAGATTTGCAATGAGGCATTCTTCCACTTTGCGTCTGATTCTCGCTCTCGCTTTGATCACAACGCTTTTCGTGGGATGCTCGCGCGATCCCAACGTGCGCAAACAGAAATACTTTGAGAGCGGACAGCGCTACTTCGACAAAGGCCAGTATCGCGAGGCTGCAATTCAGTACAAGAATGCCATCCAAATCGATTCCACTTACGGCAATGCTCATTACGGGTTGGCGCAAGCCCTGCTCAAGCTGCAACAGTGGAATCCTGCGTACCAGGAACTTGCCCGCACCCTTGAACTTCAGCCCGACAATTATCCCGCGCGCCTCGACCTGGCGAATCTGCTGATCGCCGGACGCGATTTCAAGCAGGCGCAGGAACAGACCGACCAGCTTCTGCAGAAGCAGCCCAAGAACCAGCCGGTCCACATGGCGGCAGCGAACCTGCTGATCGGTCAGGGGAATTATCCGGCGGCGATCGCAGAAATGCAGAAGGCCATTGCGCTTGGTCCTGGCAACTGGGAACCGTATCTTGATCTCGCGCTCCTGCAGATCAGAACCAATCAGCCGGACGCTGCCGAAGTGAATTTCAAGAAGGCCGTCGAAGTGAATCCGCAGGCGGCGCAAGCACAACTCGCGCTGGGCGGCTATTATCAGTCGCGCAGCCGCTTCTCGGAGGCCGAGCAGCAGTTCCGTCATGCTATGGATCTTGATCCCAAAGATCCTGATCCGCCCGCCGCGCTGGCCCGTCTCTACATCGCGCAGGGGAAAAAAGCAGAGGCCGAGGCGTTCCTCAAGCAAGTCAAGACGCGGTTTCCCGACAACTCCACCGGCTATCGAATGCTGGGCGATTTTTATTTCGCCACTGGCGATCTCGACAAAGCAACCGCCGAATACGGCATCGTGTATCACGATCATCCGAAAGACCTGCAAGTGGAGAAGAATTACGTTCAGTTGCTGATCCTGAAGAACCGTCTGGACGACGCAGCCAAGCTGAACGATGCAATTCTCGCCAGCAATGCCAACGATACTGAAGCGCTTATCTACCGCGGACAAATTCAGCTTCGCGGCGGGCATCCGAGCGACGCCGCGCAAACCTTGCAAACCGCATTGAAGAACGATCCCGACAATGGGGTGGCCCACTACCATCTCGGACTTGCGCTCGAGCAGATGGGCAATCCCGAACGCGCGGTCGAGGAATGGCGCAGCGCCGTGCGCCTGCGTCCCGATCTCATTGAGGCTCAGCGCGCCCTCGCTACCGCAGCCATGCGCAAAGGCGATATGGAAACGCTGGAACAGACGGCCACGGAGATTATTCGTCTACAGCCGGCCTCGCCCGATGGCTACGCCATGCGGGCGCTTTCGAAAATCAATCGCAAGCAATTCGCCGCCGCGCAGGACGATATACAAAAGGCCATCGACGTTGCTCCGCAAAGTGCCACCGGCTACATCCAGATGGGAAATCTGAAGCTGGTCGAAAAACAATATCCCGAAGCTGGGAAAGCCTATCAGCAGGCACTGGACCGCGATCCCAACTCCAACGATGCCCTCAGTGGCGTGATGAATACGTTTCTCGCGCAGAACCAAACCGACAAAGCTATCGCCGCCACCAACGCGCAAATTGCCAAATCGCCGAACAGCAGCGCGTTCTACGATCTGTTGGGTACGGTTCTGTTCAACGGCAAGAAAGATCTCGACGGCGCGGAAGCGGCATTCAAGAAGTCGGCTGAACTCGACAAAAACAATTCCGATGCATTGCTAAAGCTGGGCCAGGTGCAGGTTGCCAAAGGTTCGGCCGACGAAGCTATTGCGACCTATCAGCAGTCGCTCAAAGACAATCCCCGCGAGGCCATGTTTTACATCCTGATGGGCGAGTTGTACGAATCAAAACAGGATTGGGGCAAAGCCAGAGACGCATACCAGAAGGCACTCGAAATCAAACCAGAAAATCCGCTGGCTTCGAATAATCTGGCTTACGTCATGTTGCAATCGGGCGGAAACGTGGACATGGCACTCTCGCTGGCGCAAACTGCCCGTCGCGGCATGCCCGATTCACCCAACGCCGCCGACACTCTGGGTTGGGTCTTTTACCAGAAAGGCGCGTATCAGTCGGCAGTCGATCTTTTCCAGGAAGCGCTCAAGCTGGGCGAGAAAAATAAATCGCCCGACGACGCGACTGTCCACTATCACTTGGGACTGGCTTATGAAAAGACGGGGCAGACCGATCTAGCCCGGCAACATCTGGAACGCGTGCTGAAGATCAATCCCAACTACAGCCAAGCGGCGGACGTGAAAAAGCAGCTAGCGCAGCTGAAATCCTGACCGAGCCGAGTAAATACTTTCCAAGGCAGTCCGTCCCCAAACGAGCCTATGGCTTTAGTCGGCGGCTACGCCTGCCGTGGCTTCTCTTCGGCGGGTGGAGCGGTTGGGAGGCAGGCCGGCGTCGCGAATCTTGTAGAGCAGGGCGCGGTAGCTGATGGACAGGGCGCGCGCCGCCTGTTTGCGATTCCAATGATGCGCCTGGAGAACTTTCAGAATGATCTTACGTTCCAGTTCGCGCGTGGCTTTGCGAGTCAGGGCCTTTAGAGAAATTGGACCGTCGAGGTTGATGTCAGGATTGAAAATCTCCTGATCGTTGCGCGTAACCAGATCGTTGCTGATCACATCTTCGCTGCCGAGGATGACGTATCGCTTTACCAGGTTCTCAAGCTCGCGAATGTTTCCCGGCCAATGGTATTTCTGCAGCACTCCCATCAGTTCAAGCGAAAGCGGACGGGCGCGGCAATTGTATTTGCGGTTGTAGTATTCGAGGAAATACTGAACCAGGGATTCGATATCCCCCCGGCGCTCGCGCAGCGGCGGCATCCGCAGATTCACCACGTTGATGCGGTAGTAGAGATCCTGGCGGAAGGTGCCATTCTCGATTTCGACGTCAAGCTGGCGGTTGGTGGCGCAGACGATGCGGACTTCGACTTTCTTGTCTTCCTGCGCGCCGATGCGGCAGAATTGACCGTCCTGCAGCAACTGGAGAAGTTTCGACTGGAGCGCCAAATCGAGTTCTGAAATCTCGTCGAGGAACAGGGTCCCGCGGTGAGCCATTTCGACGCGTCCCGGCTTGGTACCATACGCGCCGGTGAATGCGCCCTTTTCATATCCGAAAAGCTCGCTCTCCAGCAGGGTTCCGGGAATCGCGGGACAGTTGACCTTCACGAATGGTCCGGTCTTCCACGGCGAAAGTGCATGGATCATGCGGGCGACGATGTCCTTGCCGGTACCGCTTTCGCCGTTGATCAAGACGGGAACATTCGCGCTGGCAACTTTATCCATGCGCGAGCGCAGAGACTGCATGGCTTCCGATTTGCCGAATACGATGGAGTCGGGGGGGAACTCGCCGAGGGGATGGACCAGAGAACTGACAGAACTTGTCGTAGGAATAGGCATCTTTTTGCGTGGAGCTCCTCTACCCGCCCTCTAGTATGCACCCTGAGAGCCAAATTAAGGAAGTCCCCGGTAACCGCTCTCAATGTTACTTTCTATGCTATTTTTCATCAACTTACACGATGTGTGGAGGGCTTCCGTGGAGCGCGAAAGACCGTGGAAGTAGGGCTCATGGTCTGGATTTTGGACAGGAAAAACTTTTCACACAGTAGAACTAAGTTTCCTTCGAGCAGTGGGCCTCTCGGATCGAGCACTCACGAGAGGATGGGAGAACTTGAGGCCGAGCAAGTGGTAACCATCCACGTGGGTTACCCGCACGGTGCGGGCACGCAGGATTCGTGAGGCCTTGGGAAACGAATTTCCTGAAACCAACGGAGCACTTGGAATCTCAAGCGAAACCTGCGCCGAAAGCGGCAAGGAACGGCGCACGGCAACCAGCGCGCCACCGGCTGAGATGTTCAAAGCCGTTGCGAATTCCAATAATTCTTTGCCATCCTCGTCGCGGCTGCGGACAAAGATGGGAATCGCCAGGGGCAGGCGTGGCCATTTCCGGTTCCCATTTTCCGGTCCTTGTCGCTTCAACCGTATCCCTCGAAACTGAACTTAAACAATCCTTTACCGCACATGGTGGGCCAAACGTGGGCGTAAAGCCGGACGCAGCTACCGGTGGCATCACTCAAAGGCAGCACGTCTTTCGAAAACCGACCAATAAATGCTAGGGTTACGTGTCGTAGCTTTTGCCCTATCTTCGCTGTTTTCATCACCTTGACGGAGACCTCCGTGCCCTTTGGACTGCAAGCTTTTTCCCTTCCGTGACTACTTCCTTGCGTTTTCCGTTGACAGCGCAAAGGCCATGTCTTAGCATCGAGACAAGTCAGCATTCACCTCAACAAGTTGAGTTTGAGTGCCACCCTCCCTGGCCGTACAAACCAACTGAGCTTCCAATAATGGCTGCAACGCCTGAAAAGACATGTCTGCCGCAAGGAAAAGGGCCTAAAGCAGACTACTCCGAACTTCGCCCGGCGAAAGACCAGAGCGAGGCATGCCCCAATCCGGACTGCAATCAAGACCTACTCCAGCAATTCACCCAACTGCAGGAACGCTTTCAGCGCACCACGAACGCCCTGGCTTCGGCCGCGCACGACTTGAAGACTCCGCTGGCCATCATGAATGGGTACGTAGAACTTTTGCAAAGCGAGAAACTGGGTGGATTGAACGACCGCCAGCGCGAGATTCTGGGCGACATGCGCACCAGCGGGCAGCGTCTGCAGCAGTTCATCCAGGACTTTTTGGGTTTTAGCGTCCTTGAAATCGGCGAGATGAAGATGCACTTCGAGCCCGCCGATATCAACGCGTGTCTTTCCGAAGTGTGCCGTTTGTGGTCGCATTCGTTTCAGGAAAAAGGGCTGGCGCTCTATTTCCTCGCCAATGAGAAGCTGACCGAGTTTGCGTTTGACGTGCCCAAGATGCAGCGGGTGGTTTCGAACCTGCTGGAGAATGCGTCCAAATTCACGCCCGCCGGAGGAACAGTGTGGCTGCACGCCGAACCCTACATGTGGGAACGGCGAACCGTCAGCAATCCCGAAAATCTCACGGAGCGTCGACACCGCGCGCTTACCCAGCCAAATTCGGTAAAAATCAGCGTGTCCGATACTGGCCCGGGCATTCCCCCGGAATACCATATCGAAGTGTTCGACGATTTCTTTCGATTGCCGCAAAGTGAAAGCCAAGCTGGAATGGGATTGGGCCTGGCGATCGCGCGGCGCCTGGTCGGCGGCATGGGCGGCAAGATTTGGGTAGAGAGCGACCCCGGCGCGGGTTGCAAGTTTTCTTTCATTCTTCCCCTTCTGCCTCCGGCAACCGCAAACAACCAACAAGTGAACCCTGGGAAAACTAAATGAAAGCTGCGGCAAACAACATTCTGCTGGTCGATGACGAACCCGGAATGCTGCGCTATATCAAAACTCTGCTCGAGGTGGACGATTACAAAGTCGAGACCGCCAGTACCGGCGAAGAAGCGTTAGAGCGCGTGCAAAAAGGCTTGCGTCCCGACCTCGTGCTGCTCGACTTGCTGATGCCCGGAATCGACGGCTTGGAGACCTTGGAGCAACTGCGCAAATTGCAGCCTGGCGTCAAAGTTGTAATGCTCTCTTGCGTCAGCGATACCCGCAAAGTCGTGCAGGCAATTCGGCTGGGCGCGCACGATTATCTGACCAAGCCTTTTCAGAAAGGCGAACTGGATACTGTTATTGACCAGTGTCTGGGCAAGAATCAGCAAAATTATCCGGGTGAAGTGGAAGAAGTCGGCGACGAGGTATTTTTTGTGGCCGCGAGCGCAGTCATGCGCAAGCTTCGTTCCCAGGCTGCGTTGGTGGCGAACGTCGACATTCCGGTGCTGATGCTGGGCGAAAGCGGTACAGGCAAGGAAGTGATGGCAAAGCTCATTCACAAGCTTTCGCCGCGCGCGCATCGCACTTTCCTCAAAGTAAATTGCGCCGCCGTTCCCGCGGATTTGCTGGAGAGCGAACTGTTTGGCTACGAAGCCGGAGCGTTCACCGGGGCCAATCACGCCAAGCCGGGCAAGTTCGAACTGTGCAACAAGGGCACGATCCTGCTGGACGAAATCGGCGAGATGCCGCCCGGTTTACAGGCGAAGCTGCTGCACGTACTGCAAGACCAGCAATTTTCCCGGCTGGGCAGTCGCTCCATGATTAAAGTCGATGTGCGGATTCTGGCAGCGACCAACATCAATATTCCCGAAGCGCTGGCTAACAAACGCCTGCGCGAAGATCTTTACTACCGGCTTAACGCCTTCACCTTGTCGGTTCCTCCGCTGCGCGAGCGCAAAGAAGAGATTCCGATTCTGCTGAAGCATTTCATGTCCAACATGTCGGAGCGCTATGCGCGGCCTCCGTTGCCGCTTTCAACCGAGTTGCTGCAGGCTTGCCAGGATTATTCCTGGCCGGGCAATTTGCGCGAGCTTAATAATTTCGTGAAGCGCTATTTAGTTCTTGGAGACGAGAAACTGGCCATCCAGGAGCTGAGTCCGAAGACCGATAGCAGCGGAGCCCAATTCGACGCGGCTGCACAGGCCTCTGGAGATTCGGCCGGCGGTTTGAAATCTCTGGCGCGCACCGCCAAAGACGGAGCTGAAGCCGAGGCCATCAGCAAGGCTCTCGACGAAACCAACTGGAATCGCAAGCAGGCGGCGGCGCTGCTGAAGATCAGCTACAAGGCGCTGTTATATAAGATTCGCCAGTACGGCATCGCGCAGTCCAAGAGCCACAAGCTTTCCGCCGGCGCGTAGACGGCTCCTGCGCCGTCGTTGTGCCGCTGGCTATAACCGGGAGTTGACCCACACAAGACTAATCATTCCACCGCCTCCGTCGATGATATTCGCCCCGACTGAGGCCGCCGAGGTCAATCACAACCGCGACAACCAGAATCACCAAATTAATCCCAGCTATCGGCTGCCGCGTATTCACCATCCAGGCATAGGCCAACGTGGTTAGGGGTAAGAACAGAAAACCGAGCAAAGGCAATAGTAGGCCATGGTAAGCCCGTTGCAAGTAGGTCGAGGTGAGGTACAACCACACCAGTGCGATTCGGGGAAACGCGAGAAAGATGATCAGCACGAGACAAGGCACGAAATTCTCCTCGCGCATCGTACGCTGTTCCCGCACGCGACACAACGAATTTGCCTCTGGAGAAGCGGGACGCCGGTTCGCTGCTCTCTCTCTCAAAAGCAACTTAGCAGCATTAAAACAGCAACCAATCTAGAGCAGACGTAAGATAACTGCGACTCTGCACGCCTTCGACGGCGCCGACGGCAAGGAAATTTTTGGGGGGCTACCGCAAGGCACCGACGGCAGCTTGTACGGAACAGCGTTCGAAGGCGGGAATTACAACAAAGGAACCGTCTTCAGCCTGGCTCGACCTGCACCCATTCGTGAAATCGGTGGCTACCTCCAGAACCGTTGAAGATGTTATCTCGATTCCCGGCCAAAAAAGCGCGGCTTCAGCGAGGGCTTGGGGGTTATTTCCCGTTAACGTGAATGGGATGTCGCATTCCAAGAGTCACTTTCCGCCGTCGCTGCGGGGATCTGGCTCTTCCCGCTGCCCGCGAAAGGCACGCCCTCGTCTTCCAAACCTCCTCCCGCCAACAGGTCGCGAATCCAACGGAGGGTTTTGAGCGCTGTCGTGGTTTCAACCAGTGAGTAACTGCCGAGCCTGATTCGCGCTGCAAAATCTTTCATCTTGACTGTCTCTCCCCGCAAGAGGACAATTCCGGTCCGTTCGAATCGGAGGGCAAGCCAATGCGTGTCAGCAGCTTCTTTGTAACCCTGATTTTTCTGATTATTTTTTCTTGTTCGCTCCCCATGGCAGCGCAGCAGACTTCGGCCGCTGACGCGGTTGTGCCGACCCTATTGAGCTTCAGTGGGGTGCTGACCACTTCAAATGGGAAGCCTCTCACCAGCACCACTGGGGTGACGTTCGCTCTGTACGCTGAGCAAGAAGGCGGAGCGCCGTTGTGGCTGGAAACGCAGAGCGTTCTGCCCGACGCAAAGGGCCACTATACGGTGCAACTCGGCTCTGCCGCTGCCCAGGGACTACCGTCTGGCTTGTTCGTCTCAGGCCAGGCCCGCTGGTTGGGCGTGCAACCAGAAGGACAAGTGGAACAAACGCGCATCATGCTGCTGAGTGTGCCGTACGCATTGAAAGCCGGTGACGCGCAGACACTGGCCGGTTTTCCGGCTTCGGCGTTCGTTCTCGCGCAGAAGCCCTCGACTACTTATCGTGCGAGTACGAGCACCGGGCAGAGTCCCAGTGGGGTTGCAAGCAGTGTTTCTGCGCCGACAATCACTGGCAGCGGCAAAAAAGATTACGTTCCATTGTGGTTGAGTTCTTCGAAGCTCGGCAGTTCGAAACTGTTTCAGAGCACAACGGGGAAAATAGGCATCGGTACCACCACGCCCGCAGCAAATCTTGACGTCGACGGCACCATGAATGTGGCGACCAGCTACAGCTTAGGTGGAAGCGCTTTTGCCTTCGGTTCGTACAGTAATCAAAACGCTTTTCTTGGATTCGCGGGAAATTCGACAACCACGGGCCTCCAGAACACTGCTACTGGATACCAAGCGTTAGCCTCCAACACCACGGGACAAGAAAATACAGCGAGCGGTGTCCAAGCGCTGTTTGCCAACACTACCGGCATTCAAAACACCGCTATCGGCGAATCGACGCTCCCGGCCAATACAACGGGTAGCGACAACGTCGCCGTTGGCGCTGGGTCACTCGAAGCAAACACGACAGGCAGTAATAACACAGTTATCGGCGGCGGACTCCCTAACAACACAACCGGCAGCGATAACATCGCGATTGGTTTCGCGATGTATGGCAACACGACTGGCGCTGGTAACACTGCAATCGGCTTTAACGCCGTCGACAGCCCCGAAGGGAACTACAACACCGGCATGGGGTACCTTGCCCTTTACTCCAACCCGTGTACCGCCAGTTACAACACTGCTATGGGTTTCGGCGCTGGTTACTTGTCTTATTCCATAGTTCAATGCGGGCAAGGCAACAACAACACTTACCTGGGTGCAAATACCCAACCTACTGATTTGAGATTCAACAACGTAACCGCCATCGGTGCCAACGCACAAGTCGGGGCCAGCAATTCCATGGTTCTGGGGAGCATTAATGGCGTAAACGGAGCGACAGCAAGTACGAACGTGGGCATCGGCACGACAACTCCGGTCTCCCTCCTGGATGTTGCCGATCAGGGTCTGCACACCTACATCGGTGACGCTTGTGGGATCGCCGGATACGGCGGCGTTGCCTTTGGGACTGCAGGATTCCAGACTTGTACCAACTACTCCATTTTAGGAGACGGTGCTAACACCTTCATCAATTCTCCAACCGGGAACATCTCCTTCCGGGTTAAGAATGCGGGCGACCCGTCCGCAATGGTAATTACCTCTGGCGGAGATGTGGGCATCGGTGTGAACTCACCTGACAATTCTCTTACCGTGAACGGCAACGCTGACAAGCCGGGCGGCGGCTCATGGGGAACTTACTCTGACGTGAGGCTCAAGAGGCTGACCGGCAGTTTCGACGCCGGACTGAGTCAAATCTTGAAGGTCAAACCGGTGCGCTACCACTACAAAGAAGACAATGCACTGGGCATTCGCGATAGAGACGAACACGTCGGACTTGTCGCACAGGAAGTACAGAAAGTGATCCCGGAGGCCGTGACCGAGAACAGTCAAGGGTACTTGTTGGTGAACAACGACCCGATCCTATGGACGATGCTGAATGCGATCAAGGAACAACAGGCTTTGATCAACAAGCAACAGCGACAAATCAAGCAACTTACCTCACAAATGGGGGCGATACTAACGTCGCTCAAATCCAAGGGACCAAACCAATTCCGACCTTCGCAAGTGAAAATTCAGGACCCGACGGTACGCCAGTAAAATACTCCAAAGGCCGGTGACGGTACTGCCCTCTTCTTTCAGGGTGATACACGACTGTCTCGTTCGCCAATTGTCACAACATCGCCCATCACGCTCATTAACTCGGCCCTGAGCAACTCACCCAACCACGTTTCAATCTTCAAAACGACAACAGATCACATCCTCAATGCACCAGCAGCCGGGGTAGATTCCAATGGCGCCAGACGCTGACTACTCGCAATGCAAAACAAACCACGGCGCCGAGCACCGTCATGAGCCGGGGATTCGCTTTTAGGCGGATACCCATCACCAGCACGGCTGCTCCGGCAAGCGCGGCGGTGGCGTAGACATCGGCGCGAAGAACGGTTGGAATGCGAGCGAGGAATATGTCACGAATCGTGCCACCACCCACCCCGGTCACTCCTCCCATCAAAACCGCGATGAACGGATGGATGCCAAAATCGAGCGCCTTGGCTGCGCCCGCGACCGCGAATAATGCCAATCCGGCGGCATCGAAAATGATGATCGCCCAGGGAGAAACCTGGCTGACGAACTGGTAGAAGCAAAAAACAACCGCTGCACCGACAAATGCCACAACAGGATATCGCCAATCGCGAATGGAATTCGGAGGGATTGCGCCGATCAGAACATCGCGAATGATTCCGCCGCCGAGTGCGGTGGCAAAGGCGACCACCATCAGGCCCAGCAAATCAAGGTTCGCTTGAATGCCCGCAGTCGCCCCCTCGACTGCGAAGACAAAGGTGCCGAGCAAATCGACAACAAGAAGCATTCTGGCCGAGTCGTACTTTATAGAGCCTCGCAGGGGCAAGCGTCGACGGTTATCGTATCACCATCGATTTCTTAATGAATTCCGTTGGGAGGCGATCGAGGCGGAACGGCGAACTGAGGGAATACGCTA
>JBEKGG010000069.1:0-17408 GCA_050012915.1 Terriglobales bacterium
CAACTTCGAAGTGAATCCAGATTACGAATGGGCCGCCATGGAAGCCGGATTTCCTGTTGTGGCTCGCGGGGCCAAGGGTGAGATTCGCGCCATCGAATCTCCGACGCACCACTTCTATATCGCGACTTTGTATCAGCCGCAGCTTTCCTCGAAGCCGGGAAAACCGCATCCTCTGGTGATGGCATTTGTGCAGGCCGCCGCCGATTGGGGCAGAAAAAAGTTGGACGACAACGTACTGGAGTAGGCGTCGTCACTTCCTCACGCCGCCCTGAGGCCGCCTGATTCCGAAATCTTTCTTTCACCGCTGACACTAACAATCAGTCTCACATGGACGACCCGACCAATTCCATCCGCGAAAGTTACGATCGCCTCGCTGAGGAGTACACGCGGCGAATCGCCGACGAACTTCGGCACAAGCCGCTGGATCGCGAACTGCTCGACCGCTTCGCCAAACTCACGACAGGACGAGGCGAGGTATGCGACATGGGTTGCGGTCCGGGCCACGTGGCTCGCTATCTGCGGGATGCCGGCGCATCTGTGTTTGGTCTCGATCTCTCGCCGGGAATGTTGGAGCAGGCTCGCAAGCTGAATCCCGGCATTCCTTTTCGTGAAGGAAACATGTTGTCGCTCGATCTGCTCGACGCGAGTCTCGCCGGCGTTGCAGCTTTTTATGCCATCGTCAATATCCCGAGGCAGTCTTTACCCATCGTCTTCCGCGAAATTCAACGAGTGTTGCGACCGAGCGGGCTGCTTCTGTTGGCTTTTCACACGGGCGATGAAGTGCTTCACGAGGATGAGTTGTGGGGGCAGAAGATCTCGATGGATTTCCAGCTCTTGCCGCCGTCAGAGATCAAGCTCGATCTCGAAAACGCTGGGTTCCACATTGAAGAAGTCGTCGAACGCGAACCTTATCCCGAGGTGGAATACCCGAGCCGACGAGCGTATATCTTTGCGCGCAAGCTGTGACTGATCACGCTGCAATCAACTCAAACGCGGGATAATTTTGTAGCAGCGGCGTGAAAGCCTGAACCGGCGAGTCTGCCGCCACCGGAAAATACCGCTGTACTTCGCGCTTGAAATTGTCGAGATAAGCTTTCAATATCTCCGGCTTATCTACGTCCGGAATTGCCCGCAGTTGAAACTGCAGCTTTATCTTGCCTTTCTTCAGCGCGACTACTCCTGCAGCCTCCGCATTGCGCACCCATTGCGTCCGCCCGCGCGGAGCCACCAGGAAGCGTTTGCCTCCAAATTCCAGCAGGTTGATTGGTGTGGAGTGAATCTTGCCGCTCTTGCGGCCGCGCACTTCGAGCAGGTAATTGTGTGAAAAGCCAATCCCCAAGCCGACCAGAAACCCGAAGACCCGGTTGAATGCGCGCTCAAGAGCGGTAGGCGCGCGAAATTCGGGCAAAGTCGAGTTATGGAAAAACGACAGGCCTGATTGACGTCAGGCCTGCCCTACCAAAGATTCGATCGCTAGCTTACTATTCCCAGCTCTCGTCGGGAAGCACCGGATCTTCAGTTGCGCTATTGGAACCAGTTCCACTGAAGCCGAGGACAGATGTGTCTCCAAAAACAGTGTATTTGATCTTGCAGCCTGACCCGGTGGCAGTCTTGGCCGCCGTCAGTTTTTGCGAAGACGGGGTGAAGGTCGTGGGGTGCTTCAATACCGCAGTAGTCCAACTGCCAGCCTTCAGATAAGTAGTATCTGTGACCGTCAAACTGACTCCTTCCACCTTGCCGGCGACAATCAAAGTCAATGTGTCCGCCGTGCTTGTCAGATCGATGACCATCTTCGAGGGGGATTTGGTCGAGAACTTGTGGGTTCCAGCTGTGACCGTGATTGCGCCTGCGGGAAGCGTGTAGGTCGCGGAGGTCGCGGTGTGTTTCGTCGGCTTCAGCGACTCGCTGGCCAGTATGTTGACCGTCCCTTTTGTCCCATCGATGCCCAGCGGATCGGAGCCCGACAGAAGCGGTGCGATCGTGCCTTTGAGGGTAATGGTTAGGGTGTGGGTTTCGGGGACCACCGCCGTGTCAACTTCAGACGACTGAGCCCAGACTGTACAACCAAGCACGATTACTATGGCAAACATCCAGGCGAGATTATGCGCTGCTTTGGATAACATCGGAATTCTCCTTCTTCGACAAATGCACGGAATGGGGGGCTTCCGTGGAGCGTAGGAAAGCTATCACGGTATTGACACGGACTCAACCGAAAAATCCGGCAGGACTTCGATTGTTTCGGAAGCTGTTCAGCGATCAATCCCTGCACAACGCTGTCGCGTTCACATTCTTGAAACTTGTGCTGACGCCTAGGATAAACCGGCAGGATATAAATGACTTGGAAGTGGTATTTTAAAATCATGGTTCAGAGGGCGTCATTTTGCGCAGCTTTGAGTCAGCCATAGGTTTCCAGGATTTCGGTCCCCATGCGACTTATTACTTTTGAGGATCCGGCAAAACGCACCCGCATCGGCGCAGTGACGGACAACGGCCGTTTCGTCGACCTGCACTCCGCTTGCGCACTGTATTTGCGAGATGTCGAAAACGAAAGCGCGTTCGAGCGCCTGGCCGACGCCCTCGTTCCTCCCAATATGCTGGCTTTATTGGAGGGTGGCGACACCAGCCTCGAAGCTGCACGCAAGGCCTTCGAGCACGCACTGCAGCACGACGGCGCTCCGGGACCGCGAGGCGAAACCATTTTTTACTCGCCTGCAGAAGTCAAACTCAAAGCTCCCATCATTCCACGCAAGTTTTTTCACACTGCCGGCAATTTCCGGGAGCACCATGAAGAGGCTACCAAGGCTGGATTCTCGCATCCCGTGATGCCGTGGATCGTATTCTTTCAGAACGTCGACGCAATCATCGGCCACGACGAGCCCGTGATTTATCCCGAGCATCTCACGCAGGAATTGGATTATGAGCTGGAGTTGGCCGTCGTCCTGAAAAAAGGTGGCAAGCATTTTTCGCCCGAAGAAGCTGCCGAGCACATTGGCGGCTATGTCATTTTCAATGACATTACAGCCCGCGACATTCAGCGACGCGAGATGAAATCTGGCGTATTCAGCTTCTGCAAGGGCATCGATACGTTTTGTCCGCTGGGCCCATGGATTGTGACTGCTGACGAAATTCCCAACGCGCACAACCTGGCGATGGAGTTGCGCGTCAACGGCGAATCGCGGCAGCGCTCGCATTCCAGCAAAATGTCAGTCAAGATTCCGGAGATTCTCTCGCACTACTCGCCCATGGGGTACAGCGCAGGCGATGTGGTTTCTACCGGCACGGTGTCGGGTGTGGCCGCTTTCAGCGGCGATCCCAAAGCCTGGTACTTGAAACCGGGAGACGTTATGGAATGCGAAATTGAAAATATCGGTATTCTGCGAAACCGCGTGATTTCGTGGGAAGAAGCCTACGGCCAAAAGCCCGCTGCCTTGGCTACGCAAGAGATGAAGTGAAGATTGAGCAATTTTGTGATTGAGTAATTGAGGAATTTGAATTCGCAGGCTGGTTTTCAAATTTCTAAATTGCTCAAATTTCTAAATTACCCAATGTTTCTCTGCATCTCTGTGCCTCTGTGGTGAAGAATTGACTATGACAACGAATTCCAAAATCTGGGTCAGCGAACTGAACGCGCGCCCGGAAATCCGCGCCGCATTCCCACGCACCGAGATTCGCTTTTACGACACCACACTGCGAGACGGCGAGCAAACCGTCGGAGTTGTGCTCTCGCCAGAACAAAAACTGGCTATCGCCTGCAAGCTTGACGAGCTGGGCGTAAGTCGCATCGAAGCCGGCTTCCCGCGTGTCTCTCCAGAAGACGCAGAAGCCATCCAACTCATGCAAAAGGCGAATCTGAAAGCTGAGCTGTGGGGGTTTTCCCGCGCGGTGAGAGGTGACATTGACGAACTCGTGCGATTAGGTTTGGGAGCTTCGGTCATCGAGGCCCCTACCAGTGATATCAAACTAAAAGCTTACGGCATGAGTCGTGAGGACGTGTTGCGTCGCGTCGTCGACGCGATGTCCATCGCGAAGCAAAACGGAATCACGACGGCTTTCTTTGCAGTCGATGGCACCCGCACCGAACTCGATTTCTTGAAGAGACTCTATCTATCCGCTTTGGAAGCTGGCGCCTCGGAAATCGTGGTTGTGGACACCATTGGCGCTTGCGGGCCTGAGGCGGTCGAGTTTTTGGTTCGCGAAGTATGCGGATGGGTCGGGCTGAGCGTACCCGTTCACTTTCACGGACACAACGATTTTGGCATGGCGACTGCCTGTGCCGTCGCTGCAGTCCGCGGAGGAGCCTCGTGGATTCAAGGCACGATCAACGGCATGGGCGAACGCGCCGGAAATGCTGACATCTGCGAAATCGCGCTCGCACTGAGATGCCTTTATGACGTGCCGGTCGCTTTGGATCTAAGAAAAGTGCGCGAGGTGTCCGAAGTCGTTTGCGAAGCTGCTGAATACACGCTGGACGCCTGGAAGCCGCTGGTTGGAGAAAATCTTTTCATGCGCGAGAGTGGCGCGGTCGCAACCCAGTTTCACATCCCCGAAGCCATTGAACCGTATTCTGCGGAACTGGTGAACGCCCGCCGTGCTATTGTGCTGGGGAAAAAGAGCGGGCTCGACAGCGTCGATCTGAAATCCCAGGAACTCGGTTTGAAGATAACCGCAGAACAGCGCGCACCGATTTTGGCCGAAGTCAAAAAGCGCTCCATAGCCAAGCGGGGCCTGCTGACGAACGAAGAGTTCAAAGAAATAGTCCGCGTGAATCCGTGAAAATCCTTGGCTAGTTCTTGAAATGCGGCAACACGGCGTCGCCAAACAATTTAGCTTGTCCGGTGCGGTCGTCGCCCCAGATTTCGAGCATGATGTGGGTGCAGCCGGCGTCGCGATATTCCTCGATGCGCGCGATGCATTCTTCCGGCGTTCCGGCAATCGGACAAGCTTTGCGCAGAATCTCGTCGGTAACGGCTTTGGCAGCGGCTTTGCGTCCGCCCTTTTCCATGGCGTCGGCAATCGGCCGCAGTTCGTCGAAGGTTAGCCCGGCACAATCGAGCAACACGTCGGCGGAGCCTTTGATGTTCTGCACTTTATTAGCGAGATACATCGCCGCCTGTTCGCGCGCGCCTTCTTTGCCTTTCGCCGAATCGCGGCTGATGCTTCCGACGATTACCGAACCCAGCACGAGCTTCGATGTATCTCTCCCAGCTTTGCGCGCACCGTCTTCCATGTTCTTGCGCGAGTAGCGCACAAAGGCTGGCGTCGTAATGCTGGCGGTGAGCAGGCCATCGCCGACTACGCCCGAGATTTTCTGGAGGACCGGTCCAGTTCCCGCGATGTAAATTGGAGGAACGCCTCGCGGAGTATGCGCATCCGGCTTTAGCGGAGGTACATTCGCCTGAAAAACCTTGCCCTGATATTCGAAGGCCTCCCCCGCGAGCACACCCTTAATAATCTCAATGCTTTCACGCATGACTGTCGCGGGCCCAACTTTCTCGCCCTCGCCTTCCCCAATCTCTTTCATGAAAATCTTGGAGGCTCCCAGGCCAAGCAGAAATCGGTCGCCTGCGAGATCCTGCATCACGCGCGCTTCCATCGCAATCTGCACGGGGTGACGGGTGTAGGGCGAAATGATGCCCCAGCCTAACTGAATGCGCCGGGTTTCGACGGCGATGACAGCGAGAATCGCGGTCGAAGAGCGCGCCTCGAATGAGTGCTTCCGCCACCAGGGATAAGCTTCCGCAATCCAAAAGGCGTCGAAGCCAGCGTTTTCGCACGCCTTCGCCATGGCAACGGTTTCGCGCACCGGCTCCATGCTGAGTTGCAGGACGCCGATGTTGAATGGGATCGACATAGGTCTGCTTCTAGGTTTCTGCTTTCAGTTTGGATCTTCCCACGAATGTTCCAAGCCTTTGATCAATTCCCACAACGCTTTGTTGAGCGGAGTTGGCACGCCTACTTCTTTTCCCCAATGCACAATGGCTCCATTCATGAAATCTACTTCAGTTTGCCGTTTTGCGAGCACATCCTGCAGCATGCTGGCGCGGTGTTTGCCGGGAGCGTTCGCGCCCTTTTGAACGAGTTCTCGAGGGTCGGCGTGCAATTCAATTCCCAACTTCTTTGCGACGGCCTCGCCTTCTGCGATTAGATCGTCGAAAAGATCTCCGGTCGGCTCGAAGCGCGCAGCCGCCCCGTGATGCAATAGCGTGAGCGCTCCAACGGGATTCGTAGCGGCATTGAAGATCAACTTGGTCCATTGGGCGCCGCGAGCGTCTTTCAATGCAATTGTGTTCATCCCCGAACGCGTCAGTAGCCCCGCCAGCTCTTCCACTTTTTCCATCGAGGTATTGGTTTCTTCGAATGGACCAATCCAAGTGTCGCCTTTAATGTCGTAACCGATGTGCCCGGGCGCAATCGGATGGCCCGCGGGGAAGGTTGTGCCTCGAATCACGAACTGCACGCGCTCGCCTATGATTTCTTCGTTGCCGATGCCGTTCTGAACCGAGCACACCGCGCTCCTGTCGTCGAAGATGTCGGCGACCTCGGCGATTGCTTTTCGCGTATGAATCGCTTTGGTCGCGACAATGCCGTAATCGCATCGCGGCAAATCTTTGGCATTGCTGGTTGCGTTGAGGCGTGCGGTAAAGTCTTCCGCGCCGGAGAGTCGCAGGCCGTTCTGCTGGATCGCATCGACGTGCTCTTTCCACACATCGTAGGCCCACACTTCGGCTTCGCCAGCTTTTGCAAGATGTGCGGCGAACAGGCTTCCAACCGCTCCGCAGCCGATGACGCAGATTTTCATTGAGACCTTTTCAGACTCACGTCGATTTTAAGTTCGCGGTTCTTAGTTCTCAGCGGCTTCTCGGCGCCAGTGTAAAACTTCCAGGGAACATCCGCGAGGCACTCGCCTTGGGTCTGGCCGATGCGATAGGTGTCCTGCGTATACAGACAGACCTTGCCGTCTTGATCGACGACCTGTGGGTGCAAGGAAAAGATCATGTTCTCCTGAAGCTGCACATCGCTCTTCGCGCCGATTGCGGGATACTCCAGCATGGTTGTGCCGATGCTGTGTCCGGACAAATGGCCGAGGGCAAATCCATGTTTCGCAAAAGTTTCCGCGACCACGCGATGAACGCTGCTGGCCAGTTCGCCCTCACGCATCAGTTTGCGCGCGTCTTCGAGCGCTTGCGGATAAGCATCCGCCATGGCCTGGGTTCGAGGACTTAGTTCGCCGCGAATCAGCGGACGGGAAAATTCCACCCAGTATCCGCCGGCTCCGGTGACTTCGAGAGAGTAAAGCAGCAAGTCGTCAACTGCAGTTATGCGATGCCCTGGAACTCTGAACGATGCCTCCGCTTCACCGTGCGTGCCGGAAAGCAAAATGTTCATCATGCGCGGACCGGCGCCGCGGGCAAAGAATCGTTCCACGGCAGGCGCCATGATTTCCGCTTCGGTCTTGCCCGGCTCATAGGCCGCGACCATAGCCCAGAATCCGTCGACGACAATATCCATCGCATCACGCACTTCGGCGAGTTCTTCTTCGCTCTTGACCGCACGCACCATATCGAATTCGAAATCGAATGGCACCATTTCAAATGGACCGTTTGCGAGTTCGCGGTAGTCACGCACAGCCATGACGAAATTCATGCCGTAAATACCGACTCGCTTCCATCCTCGCTGGCGGGCGTGATCGACAATCCACCGCCCCGGAACGTCAGGCCAGACGTGGTCTTTGACCCATGGCTTGACTTTGTCGCCAATCCAACGAGCTTCCCGGGGAAAGACTAAAGTTGGTTTGCCGTCGAGCGGCAGCAAGGCGTAGACATAGCGGTGCACGATTTCGAAACCCGAGACATACAATACGGCGCCTTCGAAACCCGCATACTGATTGCCGCATACAATAAGCGCGTCGAGGCCGGCGCGCTCCATGGCAGCGCGGATGTTTTTGTAGCGGCGATCGATTTCGAGTTGACTTGGCAAACGTCCCTCAGGAATTTATTGCACGCCGCAGAGTTCGGCGGCGGTCAAAGCGTAAATTTTCGTAATGTCTACCAGCGTTTTGATTTTGACTTTCTCGCCTTCGGCATCGCGTGGCCCGCTTGATGGACCATAGTTCACGGTGTCGATCCCATAGCGAGTCATCACCGAAGCATCCGAGCACCACAGCACGACGTCACGTTTAGGAGCTTCGCCCATCACGCGCTGATGATGCATATCAATGGCTTTTACCATCGCGTGATCTGGTGCGATAGTCGCGCCGGGCACCGAAACGTAGGTCTCGAACTCAAGACCATAATCCGGATAACGTCGTTTCAAATCGAGGAACAGGGACTTGGCAGCGCGACGTGCTCCTTGCATCGACATGCGCGGCGGGATGCGGAGGTCGAGGAAAAGCTCGGCACGCTCAGGCGTCCGGCTCACGCGCCAAGGCTGTCCGCCACGAATGCAGCCCAGGTTGGCGACGCCTTTGTGCCCTCGATACGCGGTTTTCTGCTCCCAGCCTTTCATCCATTTCAATAGCACGCCGAGGATGTCGTAAAGACGGCGAATTGAATTGCGTTCAGCGCGTCCCTCCGCAAAGGCGGTATGAACATACATTCCCGTGGCCGAAATGCGCACCCAAAGCGAGCCGTAGTGTTCGAGAATAATTTGCATATCGGTGGGTTCGCCGAGAATGCAGACATCCGGGAGCACTCCGTGATTCACGAGATAATGCGTGCCCACGCCGTATCCACGGTATTGGCGGCCGCGGAATTCCCGCCACTGGGTCTTTTCGATTTCCCCGGCGACCGCGGCGAGAATGACGTCGCCCTGAAGTTTCACACCCGCGCGCCGCAGAGCCTTCACGGCATGGGTGTAGCAAACCAGCGCACCCTTCATGTTGTAGATGCCGAGACCATAAATCATTCCGTCTTTGATCACGGCATTCGGTTTGTAGCCAATTCCGGTTAGGAAATCTTCCTGGCCGGTGTTAGAAGTATCCATGTGGCCGTTGAACATCAAGCAGCGGCCGGTGCCAGTGCCTTCCCAGCGCGCGATCACATTGGCGCGCCCTTCTTCGACTTCTTGCCAGGTAACGTCGAGGCGCATGGCTTCCCAGACGGCGCGCATGTGCTCAGCCATTTTGGCTTCGTCGCCCGTGGGGCTGGGAATGTTAATGACATCGCAGCACATGGCGACGATTTCTTCTTCTTTGATCTCGGCGACGATTCTCTCGACCAGTTTTGGGTTGAGCCGGGATGTAGGAACTCTGTTTGATTTAGCCACAGTTTTCGTTTTCAGTTACGTTTTGTCAGCCGAAAATCGTCGGGATAGGTGCAGAGTTTTTCGTTACCCTCGACGGTGATCAGGAAATTATCTTCGAGCCTAAGGCCGCCTCCGCCGGGCCAGTAAATTCCTGGCTCGATGGCAAGCACCATCCCTCGCTTGATCGTGCCCGTCCCGGCCTGATGCGCGTAGGGAAACTCGTGTGCGCGCGCGCCTACACCGTGACAAATTGAATGGGAAGGCTGGCCGGGATACCCACCATCGGCAATGCGGGCGCGAATCAGACGATCGAGCCCGGGAAAATCCGCGCCGTCCCGTGCGTAATCGATGGCCTCGTTGAATACTTTCAGCAGCAGATCAAGCAGCTGGTTATATTCAGGCGTAAGTTCGCCGGGGCATATATTCTTGGTGAGGTCGGTCCAATAACCATCGACGCAAACCCAGATTTCGAGCAACGTCGGCTCGTTCTCTTGAATCTGGCGATTGCTCGTCGCGGTAAACGTGGCAATTCCCTTTCCCGACCAAACCAGCGTGAAGGCCCGTGCCATTTCTACTTTTCCTTTGTATCCCACGCCGACGCCGTGCACGAAACTTTCATACATCGCGCCGACTTCGCTTTCCTTCATTCCGGGACGCATGTGTTCGCGCGTGTAATCCATTGCCAAAGCGGCGAGCTCATTGGCCAGCCGCATGCGTTCGACTTCCTGCGGGGTTTTGATGGCGCGCGCTTCGTTGAGCAGAGGTGTCGCGTCGACAACCCGCCCGGCCACCTCACCGAACGCGTCGAAATACATTTGCGTCGGCGTCGTGGGCTCGCCGACCATGCGATCGGCAGACTGCGTGCCCATGTTGAGTTCGACGGCAACCTTTTCACCGAGGTCGCGTTCTTTGAGCACCTTTAACGCTTGATCCAGAGCGCGATATTGCGGTGGACGGGGGTCGCTCTCGTGATAGCCCTTGAAGAAGCGAATGTCTTTCGTCCAGGAATTCCGCTCTGCGTCAGCCTGTTGTGGTTCCAAGGCAATGAGCGTTGGCTCGCCTTCGCGAGGAAATATTGCCGCGTCGTATCCCTTCATGCACCAGTAATTCGTTAGATACACGAGATTGTCGGGCGCGCGCACAACCAAAGCGGTTAGATCTTGATCTTTCATAAGCGCGCGGACACGGCTTAGTTTCGCTTCGTCAACTGGCCACGACATGTTCTATCCCGAGATCCTTTCTAGAGCTCGACTGCACGATTCTCGTCGTTAAAAGTCCACGACGCTTCCTTGGCCTTGATCAACCGGTAGACCGCGGTGTGGAGTGGCGCGGACACGCCGGCGCGTTCCGCCTCGCGGGCAATGGCCCCGTTCAGAAAATCAACCTCGGTTCGTGACTGATGGCGAATGTCATGGAGCATCGATGGCGGATGGTTAGTCGCGGCTCCGATTTTGTTCATCTCCCACGGATCGTCGTGGAGCTTTATCCCCGCGGCTTGGGCCACTTGTTTTCCTTCTGCAATCAAGTCGTGAAGCAGATGGCCGAGAGAGGAAAAGTCGGATTCATCCGCGAAATGCGGCGAGTGAGGTAATCCCGTCAAGGCGGATACTCCGTTGACTGACGCGTTGAAGATTAACTTCGACCACTGCGCCGGACGCGCATCCTGCAACGCCTCAGCCTTCAGGCCGCTCGCGTTGAGCAAGTCGGCTGTGTCTTTTACCAGCGCGAAGGCGGTATGGCGCGGCTCGAAGGGACCGATCCAGGTTGCAGTGTCTAGTTCATATTGCACATGCGCGTCGCTATGTTTTGTGCCGCTCATGAAAGTCGTGCCTCGAATCACTTGCCCGCGCGTATGCGCGGCAACGATTTCTTCACTGCCCAGTCCGTTCTGCGCGGAGATGACCGCACCGCGATCGAAGCGATGCCCTACCAACGCGATCGATTCCTCCACTTGAGTGGCTTTCGTGGCCACGATGCCGAGTTCGCAATCAGGTAGTTCCTCTGCACGCGTTGTCGCTTTTAGCGACGCATGAAACTCGTGTTTTCCCGAGACGCGTAGACCGTCGCGGTTTAAAGTTCTCGCGTGATCCTCGCGACGGACAAAAGCCCACACTTCCGCAACCTGCGCCAGGTGCGCCGCGTACAAGCTGCCAATGGCGCCGCATCCGACGATGCATATAGGTTTCATTCAAAGATTGAAATCCCTCCACGATCACGCGAGCGAGGGCGCGCCACACGATCTTTACCTTCGTTCTACTTGTATCAGGTTCTTGGCTTGGCTTATTTCTTTGGCCACCATCGCCCGGAACAAACTATCCGCGTTATTGAATGAATCGTCGATCATAATACCGCTCTCAAACAGTGCGTCCTGAAGGGCGGCAGAAATCGTGTGAATGGGCGCAGCTCCGCCTTCACCCATACCTTTCGCGCCACTGTAGCTGTGCGGCGACGGCGTTTCGATGTGATCATATTTCACCTTCGGCATATTCATCGCGGTGATGGGCGTGTAATCGCTGAAGCTGCTGGTGAGCATGTTGCCGACGGCATCGTACACGCAATTTTCCATCAGAGCTGCGCCAACGCCGTGCGCGGTCGCGCCGTATACCTGGCCCTCGACGATGGGCGGATTGATTACGGTGCCGCAATCATCGACTGCAACGTAATCGAGAATGCGCGGGATGAATGTGTCGCGCTCGATTTCTATGACTGCAATGTGAAGCTGGGATGCGTAGGTCAGAGTCAGGCTGCCATATTTTTTCTGTTTGTCGGGAACTTTGAATGGAGCGCGCCAGATATAGCGACAGTTTAATGTGAGTTCGTACAACTCGGGCGGCAGCACGGCGCTGTTCACATTGACGATGTTGGCAAGCCCCCAATAGTTAATAGATTTACCGGTGCTGGCAGCGCGAACTTCGGGGCCCTGCTCGCCGCTGCCAAATTCAACATCGTCTTCTTTGGTTTCGAGCAGAAAGGCGCCCAGGCGTTTCATTTCCGTTTTTAATTTTTGCGCGGCTCCATGAACAGCGGATAGCCCTGAAACGGCAAACTGGCTGGCGTAGGTTCCCGAAAATCCGGTGTGCACGTTACGCTCGGTGTCGAAGCCGGTTCGCACCGTGATGCGATCGGGATGAATGTTCAGTACGTCGGCGACGACTTGCGCAGCAGTGGTCTCATGCCCCTGGCCTTGGGGGCAGGAGCCAACGGAAACTACGACCTCACCGTAGATATCCAGCTTACAGTTCGCGCCTTGGGAGTTGCCGGAAAATGGCGCGCCGGGATTTATGATCTGCGACTGGCCGAAATTGTTGGTGCCCGAGTCGAGTGTCGTGCCGATGCCAATTCCAACGAAGCGGCCTTCCTTGCGGGCCGCGAGTTGCTTCTTCTTCCATTCGTCCCACCCGATGCGCTCTTTCGCGACTTGCAGCATTTTCGGATAGTTCCCCGAATCGTAGACGCAACCGTTCGGGGTCGTATAAGGAAATTCTTCCGGACGAATGTAGTTGCGCAGACGGACCTCATCAGTTGGAATGCCGAGTTCATGCCCACAAATGTCGATCACGCGTTCGAGGAACCATAAGTGCTGCATGCGGGAGTATCCGCGATTGGGGCCGACCGGACATTTATTGGTGACTGCTTGCGTGAAGTCGATGCGCGCATTTTTGAAGCGATATACTCCCGGGAACACCTGCGACCATATGACGCAGCCCAGCGGCTCATATCTTGGATATGCTCCGCAGTCATCGATATGCCGGGAGATGAGCGCGGTGATCACGCCGTTTTTATCGAGTGCAACTCGAGTGTCACGGAAAGTCCGCTCGTTGCCGTGGGCGCTTGAAGTAATGTGTTCGGTGCGGGTCTCAACCCACTTGATCGGGCGTCCATTAGCCTTCTTCGAAGCCAACGCGCACACTGCCATCTGTGGATAGCTCGTAATCTTGATACCGAAGCTGCCGCCGATATCGGATGTTTCCACGCGAATGCGGTCGATGTGGACGCCAAGGTGGGCTGAGAGAAATTGGATCGCGAACGACGGGAACGAGTTGTTGCACTCGTAATAAATGCGGTCGTCTTTCGGATTCCACTGCGCAATGACCACATTGTTCTCCAGCGGCGTGCTGGAGAAACGATGGAAATGCATTCGGTCGATGTTGACGACATAGGCGGCCTCGCGAAAGGCTTTGTCGACATCGCCATATTCGAAGACTCCGTTCCAGACACGATTCGTGCCTGCCTCGCTGTGCAATATGCTCTTGTCGGTCAAGGCTTCTTCTGCATCCACCACGGGATCGAGCGCTTCGTACTCGATCTGCACCAACTCCGCGGCGTCATCGGCGAGACTTGGCGATTCGGCCACCACCGCGACAACTGGCTCACCCTGGTAGCGCACTTTGGAGACGGCCAGCGGATAATCTTTGATTCGGGCGCAGGGATCCGGTCCGATCTCGATAAAGGGCTGCGTCTGCGCCGCGATCTCGGCCCCAGTCAGGGCACATACGACGCCCGCGAGTGCCTCGGCGGAGGAAACGTCGACGCTCACAATTTTCGCGTGGGCATAGGGCGAGCGCACGAATCGCAGATACAACATTTCGCGGAGCTTGATGTCATCGGCGAACTTGCCCCGACCGCGCAGCAGACGATTCTCTTCCTTACGCGGAAGCGCCTGCCCCACCCAGGTTTTCGCGTCGCTCTTCTCGATCACGCTCACGCCGATTCCCTCATCGCAATGCCGCCTGCAATCCGTCAATCAATTTCTGGACTTGTTTCTTCCCCAAGGGCTCCAACAGACCGCCAGCCATGGACGCGAGGCCACCGAAGATTTGTGCTTCTCCTTGCCAAGCGACTTTAGTGCCGCCGTCGATCGGCGACAAATCGAATCCCGCCATCAAAGCTACGTTCCCGCCGGCCATGCTTCCCTGCCCCTTATATTGCGCACGTTTCGGACGCTCGGCCTGGGCCAATTCCATTTTTATTTCCGCCGTACCTCTGATGTAAGAGATTCCGACGTTTACTTTGATCGTGAAATGCGTCGGGTCTTGTATGAACAGCCCCTGAAAGTCTGGCAGCAGCGTCGCGAACTTGCTGGGGTCGCTCAGAAAATCGTAGACGTCCTCAGGCGTGCGCTTGACTTCGAAGTCGCCGGCAAACTTGATCGCCATGCTTTAAACACCTTTCATGTTCTGCGCCGCCATTTGAATCGCCTTCAAAATATTCTGATATCCGGTGCAGCGGCAGGTGTTTCCCGCAATTGCCCTGCGCATTTCTTTTTCGCTCGGCTGTTTGTTTCGTGACAAGAGCTGCAGCGACGAGAGCATCAAACCCGGTGTGCAGTATCCGCATTGCAGTCCGTAACAATCGCCAAAGGCCTTTTGGATGGGATGAAGTTCGCCGTCTTTTTCCAATCCCTCGACGGTAAGAATTTCTGCGCCGTCGGCCTGCACGGCGAACATGGTGCAGGATTTCACAGCCGCGCCATCCAGCAGCACCGTGCATGCGCCGCAGTAGGTCGTATCGCAGCCCACGTGCGTTCCGGTGAGATCGAGATCCTCTCGCAGCAATTCGACTAAAAGCTTGCGCGGCTCAACCGTTCGGGCATACGACTTCCCGTTGACCTTGAGATGGATCGGAATGTTTTCGATGCATCCAGGCTTGGCGCCATCAGGCATAAATGTGGCCCACCTTAACTTGCTCGCCGCG
Organism: Terriglobales bacterium; assembly: GCA_050012915.1. Taxonomy (GTDB): domain Bacteria; phylum Acidobacteriota; class Terriglobia; order Terriglobales; family Acidobacteriaceae; genus JABDBE01. The sequence continues at coordinate 14,938 of JBEKGG010000069.1, forward strand.
AGCCCGGCGAACCGCGATTTCGATTGCTCGCTTGACCAGAGCGCCGACAAGAGCGCGTTTGTAATCGGCTGAACCGCGCATGTCGGATTGAGGATCGGCAGCGGCACTGGCTGCTTCTGCGGCGTTTTGGATTGTTTTCTCAGTTAGCGTCTGCCCACGTAAAGCACTTTCAGCATCTTTCGCATTAATCGGAACCAGGCCGACACAGCCCAACGCGATTGCCGTATCCTTACATGTGTCCCGGTCCATCGTGATTTGTACCGCGGCACTCGCCGTCGGATAAACCGGCGCGGAGCGCTTGAACGCGAGGTAAGCGCCGCCACTTCCGGCGGGCGGCATTTTCACAGCTACTTCGCTGACCAATTCGTCATGCGCCAGGGCCGTGGTGTAAGCGTCTCTGATGAAGTCGGCGAGAGAAACTGTGCGCTCGCCGTTGGTACCAAGACAACGAACTTCAGTAGTAAGCGTGAACAGCACGGTCGCCCAGTCGCCGCTGGGATCCGCTTCGGCGAGCGAACCGCCAATCGTGCCGCGATTGCGGACTTGCACATCGGCAATGCCCGCGGCGCAGTCGTGGAGAATGGATATTTTTTCGACCGCAGCGGAAGCCTCGATTTCGGCGTGACGGGTCAGCGCACCGAAGCGAAGCGTGCCATCGTCTTCCTTCACATACGATGCGCCAGAAATAAAATTCAGATCAACGAGATGAGCAGGATTCGCGAAACGCAGCTTCATCAGCGGGATAAGGCTCTGGCCGCCTGCCAGGAGTTTTGAGTCATCCCCAAGCTGGGCAAGCATGATTGCCGCTTCCTTCAGCGAACCAGCACGGTGATAGTGAAATGCTCGCGGATACATCGATTCCTAACCCTTAATCTCCGTGGGCGAATAAGCTTAACAAACGTAGCCATCCCACGACTACGGATGAACGGAACAATGTCGCGCATCGGGCTGCTGCGTCCTAACTTTCGATTCCAATCTTCCGATACTCTCCCCGAAAATACAGCAGCGGATCTCCAGGCCTGACCACGACGTCCTCGACTTCCGCGATAAAAATCGTATGGTCTCCGGCATTCTGTGCGGTGTGCAAGCGGCACTCCAGGTAAGCCAGCGCTCCGTGGAGAACTGGAGTACCGTGTTGCGTCCGATCAAAGCACGCTCCGGCGCGCTCGGCGTGCCGGTGATCAGGACTCGGGTCCGCATAGTATTCCGAAACAGCCTGCTGATTTTCGGCGAGGACATTCACTCCGAAACGCTTCCTTGCATGAAGATGAGCGTGAGTTCGCGCGTCGTGACCGACGCAAACCAGAACCAGCAACGGATCAAGGGACACCGAGGTGAATGCATTGGCGGTCATGCCGTGTACCTCGCCCTCATGGTCGACGGTGATAACGGTAACTCCTGTGGCAAAACTACCCAATGCCTTGCGGAATTCTGCCTGCGTTATACCCATAGAACACTGGGGTCCGGCTGGCGATGAAATTCTATGCGGTCTCGACCGGACCTTCTGCCCTTCAAGTTTTATCATGTCTTTCAGATTCACGATGGCTGGTCAGTGAGCAATACCTTCTTCAACGGGAACCTAATGTATGATTTTGGGAGCGTGAGCGTAGGCCAAACCACTTGGACGCGGCAGCACCCCCCGAGTTCGTATATTGACGAACTGCGCGCGGGAATGCCAGTTTCGCGAGATATGGCTTGCCAGTTGATCGGCTGCGCTGAGCAGGACCTTCCGGCATTGCTCTCTGCTGCGACGGAAGCCAGGCAACGCTTTAAGCCCGGCGTCGTAACCTATTCGCGCAAGGTTTTTATTCCGCTCACTAATCTTTGTCGCGACTACTGCGGTTATTGCACCTTCCGCCGCGATCCGGGCCAAGCGGGCGCGCACACTATGACTCCGGACGAAGTATTGGCGGTTGTGCGAAAGGGGCAGAACATAGGATGTACCGAGGCACTTTTCAGCCTCGGCGATAAACCCGAAATCGCGTTTCCTGAAATGCGCGAAACCCTGCGCCGGTTCGGATACAAATCCACTCTTCATTATCTTGAGGCCATGTGCGAACTCGTGCTTCGCGAAACCACTTTGTTGCCCCATCCGAATCCCGGATTGCTGAGTGCGGAATGGATTGCGCGCCTGGCGAAAGTTTCTCCGAGCATGGGCCTGATGCTCGAGACCACGAACACCGCGCTGCTGGCCGTCGGAGCCGCTCATGACAACGCTCCCGATAAAATTCCCGCAAGACGCCTGCGCACTATCGAAGAAGCTGGAAAACAAAATGTCCCCTTCACCACCGGCTTACTGATTGGTATTGGCGAAAGTCTGGAAGATCGCGTGGATACATTGCTCGCCATCCGCGAACTGCATCGCCGCTACGGACATATTCAGGAAGTCATCATTCAGAACTTCCGCGCCAAGCCGGAGATCCCGATGCACGACTGTCCTGAACCCACGCAGGGCGAAATGATGCGCACCA
>JBEKGG010000070.1:0-17363 GCA_050012915.1 Terriglobales bacterium
TGGCCGGGGCATTTCACCTGCCGGCTTCGGATGGCGATTTGTTGCAGCATCCCTCAGCGCGCACACTGAGTGACGCTCTCGCCGCTTAAACGCGGCGGCCTAAAGCATCGGCCTGACGTGGCAGAGTGGTACAGGGCGGCGCGGAATTGCGAAGAAAATGATTTCGAAAATCTGATCGAAAAACGGTTAAGCAATATTCAGCTTACACGCGTCAGCCTGAAGCGGAGGCGTGATATTGGGCTGGTGCAGAATTGCGAAGAAAATGATTTTGAAAATCAGACCGGAAAACGGTTAAGCGATTTCAGCAGTTGGTTACTTCACTCCCCCTATGGCGCATGTCGCAAGCAAGTCGCTCAAACGCACCATTCTGATCGTGGACGATTCTCCGGAAATCCAACGTTTCCTGCGGGCCTTGTTGGAACTGGACTCTTACCGCGTCGAGACCGCCAACAGCGGTTATGAAGCCTTGTATAGCTTATGCCATACATGCACTCCTGACGTGGTGCTGCTTGACATGCAGATGCCGGGAATGGATGGTTTGGAAACTTTGAGGCGCCTGAAAGAGTTATCGTCGAGTTTGAAGGTCATCATGTGTTCGGGGGTCGACGATCCCGATAAGATTCGCGAGGCAGTGGGGTTGGGAGCGCATGGCTATCTGGTAAAGCCCATCCGGCATTTGTATCTTTCGGCTGCGCTCGAACGCTGCCTGAGCGAAAGTCCAGCCGAGCCTGCGACTGAGCCGATGAGGTCACACCTTTTTGTTTTGCCCTCGCCCAGCCTGCAGTGAGTGTTACCCAATTTCAAAACCTGATTCGAGCCATGCCCTCGAGAAACTGCTTAAGTTGATTTCTGTCCGGCTCTGTCATTTCGACAAACGTGACTCCAATCCCGAAACCTGGGGTGCTGGTTACGACTTTACCGTTAACCCACAACTTGGAATCTTTGACCCAAAGAGCAATCCTGACCAGCGTGTCTTTCGGCAAAGGATTGGGCATTTCAAGGAAACATCCGCCCGGGCTGAGATCGGCGGTGCGGCTACGTATGGGAGCGGTTGCGCCATCGGGGTAGACCTCGGCCGAGTTTGTACACTTGACGCGAACGTGATTCCGGCGATCCCGCGTGTCGCGTTCCGACTCATCGAAATCAGGAGGCGGAAGAGGGAAATCCCAGAACTTTTTTTCCGGGGACAAATTAACCAGACCAAGGCGTCCGGCGCTGGGGCTGCCCCGTTGACCCAGCCACTTAACCCTGAAATGACTCTTGGTCGTGCCATAGGTGACGCCGACAATTTCGTCGACCTTGGGCTGGGCCTGCACGCCCTCCAACTCCAATCCGCGCAGGCTGACATTCACTGTTAAGACTTTCTCGGAGAAAATGTGCCCCGCACTATCGGTCCCGAAAATTCTTACGGGCACTTTGATTTCCTTGCGAGCCTCGCGACGTTTACCCATGATTCGCCCAGAAAAGCTTTGAAAGAGTGATCTGATTTTACTTCAGATACCATTTTCAGCCCAATGAACGGAAGGACTGGTAGTGGGTCAGTTAGAAAAGGAAGCGAGCCAAACACGCGATTATTGTGTGGCAAAGAACGCGACACATCGCGCGGTTCGCCCAGATTCCCTCGACTTCGCTCGGGACAGGCTCTTCACTGCGCAAAAACGCTTGTTCAGGATGACAATCAAACTGACCCACTACGGATGACCGCCTTCCGGTTGGGTTGCAACCATCAGAAGGGAAAAACGCTGCAAAAGGTTGCATAAAAACTAGTGGTTTCGTCGGAACTATCGACGCAAGGCGCAGTTTTACAGGCATTTTGTCAACCCGCCTCCGGCATTCTAATTGCACAGGCACCGGGGTTGCGCCCAGGTTTGATTGCCCCCGCCAACCAGTCGCGATCGAGGTAAGAAATGACCACTAAAGAAAGCTTCTGGATGGCCTGTGATTCGATCGAGCAGTTGCGAGCGGAATACGGTCCTTTTCAAACCCGCGCCGAGGCCGAGGCGGAAGCCCAAAAGCTTGGATTTGGGTTTCTGCTGCGCTACGAGCACATCATCGACGCCAACGAAAATATTAAGGAAGTACGCTGCATCTTCATCGAGTTGCCCAGTGCCGCGCCGGCGCCGACCGGGCCCGTCATCCGCAAGCTTCATACCCGCTGCGCCACCTGCGGCGAGACCGCGATTCACGACGAGCACTGGCAGGCCGAAGTATGGGCTGACATTCATGAATTCGAGCACCTCCGCCATCGGGTGCGGCTGTTCGAGCAAAGCCGTCGCGAAGGCCTCAAGGAAATCGGCGATTGGCGCGATCAATGCGCGTAATCGAACCGTCTCTGCAAAACTCCATGATTTTCTGCTAGTCTGTTCCGGATAATCGAGGCTGAACCGGGCCGTCCCTGAGAAAATTATGGTCTTGGTGATTTCGCTCTTTCTGGCGCTGATTCCTCTTCTAGGGATTGTCTATATCATTTTTTTCGGCTCGTTGACCACGGTCGACGGGCTGTTCATGTCCCTGATCCTGCTCTCCATCTCGGGCATTCTCGGTCTGAACGTCTTGATTGAGTTGCGCAAAGGGAAGTCGGCGTTTGCTCCCAGCCGGACCAGAATCGGGATGGGGACAGTCTCTGATGGGTCCCGCTTGAAAACCCGCGGCAGGGTAAAGGAAGTTGTATTCTTCGAGTCGAACGTAGGGCAGCCCAACAAATCCATCGTGACTCTTTCGGAGGGCGGCGCCTCCCAGACTCTGGCCCTTGAAGGGGACATGCGCAACGCTCTCCCCGTCGGCCAAACGTTAGAAATCACCTTACGCAAAGAGGCCGGAAAGAACGTGCTGGTAGACGTTAGCCACGCCTGAGGGTGGGTGCAGTTCGATAGGGAAGCGAGCCAAACGCGCGACCATGGGGTCGCCAAGAACGCGACCCTTCGCGCGGCTCGCCTGGATTCCTCACTACGCAAAGAACGCTTATAGTGTTTTTCCTCATCCGATTAGCGTCGTAAAACACGCTTAACTCGTCTTCCGACCTATTACGAACGTAACTCGCAACCCTACTTCCGTCTCGCTCGGGTGAGCGAATTCAGTAGAGAATTACTCATCGGTATTGGTAAGGCGAGTTTTTGTTCGCAGTGGAGGGGGAATGGAGCGGGCGAGAGAGGAACAAGCTGGGCCGCCGCCTACGATGTTGGCGCGCGCGGAACAAATTCAACGGGAGATTCAGCAACTCTCGGGACGCGACCTGCAATTGTGGTCGATTGTCATTCTCGTCGTTCTGGTGCTCACGGCGGGCATGCTGGCGCTGGTCCTGCCAAACGTTATCTGGGCGCAACGGGTTATCCGCATCGAACACATTTATCTGCCGCAGCTCTTCTTTGGTTTGATCTCGCTGATTCTGCTTTTCAATATTTATCTGGTCGGACAGAAGATTACTCTGAATAACACTCGCCGCGCGTTGATTAGCGAACTGGTGTTGAACGAGCGTTTGGAAAGCCTGTCGCTGATTGATCCCCTGACCCAACTTTTGAATCGTCGCGCGATGAACGAGTTGATTCCCAGAGAAGTGGCGCGGTCCAATCGGTTGTCCAGTCATCTGACTTTCTTGACCATCGACCTTGACGGGTTCCGGGCAATCAATGCCAAATTTGGAAACATCGAAGGCAACTTTCTGCTGAGAGAATTTTCCAAGTTGCTGACCATGACTTTTCGAGGAGGCGACGTTGTTTTTCGCCAGGGTGGGGACGAATTTCTTGTGGTGATGCCCGACACCAGCGAGGAAGACACGGATTTTCCCATTCGCCGGCTGCAGCGTTCGCTGGAGCAGTGGAATCTCAGCAGTGGCAAGAGTTATAAACTTTCCTTCAGCTGGGGCATTGCGGCCTACGTCACGGGTAGCGAAGTCGAAGATGTTCTGCGCGCAGTCGACCGCCAGCTCTACCAGAAAAAGCACAACCTCGTCCCCGTATTCTAGCGGGCTGATCGTTCAGGATGTGGCGAAGGTCACTTTGCGAAGCCGCCATAGCGTCCAGCCTAATGCCGCCAGGCCAGCGATCCACACCGCAAAGCACATCGTAACCACCCAAGCCGAAGCTTTCCCGACTCTTCGCAGCACGAATGGCAGAAAATTCCAGGTGGTGATGTGAACGTAATCCCACGGATCCTGGGTCATGGCGTGATTGCTGAGTCCCCACGCATCCATCTTTCCCAGTGCGAAGGCGACGATATTCTTGAAGCGCAGCGCGATTACGAACGTCGGATGCCCCAGCGTCTCCATCTGATAGATCTCGAGCGGCAGCCAGAAAGCGAGCGACGCCAATTGGATGGCAGCGCTGACCGCGATCAGAAGCACTCCGAATGTCCAGACGACTCTTCGAAGATCGGCGCGATAACGCAACAGCAGCGGCACGGAAATGAACGCAATCAGCTCGGCCGCGGTTGAGACATAACGGTCGCCCCACGCGAAATCGCCACTCCACACCGTGTACTTGGCGTAAAAGGTGATGTACGCCGAGAGCAGCAGGGATGCGGCGATGAGGTACGCCCTTATTTCCGGCTGTAATCGCCTCCAGGCGAAAGCGGCAATGACGATGGTTAAAATCAGCAGGGGATCGAAAAGGAACACGGACTTTTCCGGCGCAAAGAGCGCACCCAGAAGACCGACATGGAACGGAGTTTCGAAGGGATAATTCGGGGGCAACGTGGGATCCATGCGACGGTGCTCCACGCCAAAGTAGTGGACGTAGGTGTTGAAGAACGATCCGAAACGATAGTACTGGTAGAGCCGGTCAATGAGTAAGAAGACGGCGTAGACCGGCGCCGCAGTCTTCACATAAACAACACAGCGACTCCACAGGGCCCGGCCGCGCACTCGTTCAAACCAGAGTATGAGAAATAGAAACGCCGCGCCAGCCAGAAGGTCGAGGGCAGTGGTCAAGCGAGTCAGCAGGTTGAGTCCAAGCGCGGCTGAACCAATCAGCAATGCCCTTCGGTTTCCGGTGCGCAGCCACTCATACTGAAATGCAAATCCAGTCAAAGTCAGAAGCAGGATGTAATTGTTCTCCATCATGTTCTGGGTGTAATGGAGATGGGTGGTACAGAAAAGCAACGCCAGCACGCCCGCCGCGGCTTGGCGAGCGCTGAAGTTCAGCAAACGCAGGAATCGAAAACAGACCAGCGCGGTTAGAAGGCTGAGCAGAATATTTGTGCTGTAACTGACCACAATGTTACGCACGCTGGGATCATTGCCGTCGTAACCCTCGAAAATAGGCAGCCGCTCCAGATAAGTTCCGACCACATCCGCGGGCAGCATGAGCAGTGGCTGGCCCACGCCATACCAATCAAAGAGTTTGCCGCCGCGGCCGTGCACTCCGAATTCCGGATATTCCTGAGGAAAAACTGGCGGTTCAGAAGTCCAGAAGGAGTGAGCAGTCTGAAGGCGATGCATGGTGTCGGCGGATCCCAACTCGCCGGATTGCACGACGAAGGCGCTGAAGCCCGCAATCAAGGCAAGGAGAACCAGGGGATCTCGGAGCCAGCCTCGGGGAGGCGCTGTCATGGCTAAGTCTTTCGCGATCTCACAATCGCTTCTCTGGCTTCCTTATCGGCAGTCCGGCGACGTTCAGTTTCGCGTTTGTCCCACAGCTGCTTGCCTTTCGCCAGCGCGATCTCAACCTTTACTTTACCGTTCTTGAAGTACATTCGGGTGGGGATCAGGGTGAGCCCACGCTGCTGAGTCTTGCCAATCAATTTGCGGATTTCTTCTTTGTGCATCAACAGTTTGCGAGTGCGCAGGGGGGCGTGATTAAAGATGTTGCCGTGTTCATAAGGACCGATGTGACAATTCAGCAACCAGAGTTCACCGTCTTTGATCAATCCGTAGGAATCCTTGAGATTCGTGAGGCCTCCTCGAACCGATTTGACTTCGGTTCCAGTCAGAGCGACTCCAGCCTCAAATTTTTCCAGCAAGAAATAGTTATGTGAAGCGATCCTATTGACGGAGGCATCGCGCTGCCCCGCCGCGGTGGGATCGCGACGAGGATTTTTCTCCGGATTTGGCCGGGTTGGTTGAGCAGGCTGCCGTGGCATGATTTCTTACTAGCTTATCTCATCAGCGAAAACTACGGCGTCGATGATAGTAGAGACGTTGCATGTAACCTTTCCACGAGGTAGCTGTAGAAACGTAGCTTGCCAGGTTTCAAGCGTAGGCGGGAGAGAAAAAGAAAGCGGCAATAGAAACGGGGGAAGGCCGGACCATTACACCTTCGGTACTAGAACCAAAGAGTGTAACTGCTACCACAGCAATCACATCGGAAGCCTCCGAGGCGATGCTATAATCGCGCAGCTAACACTATCTTAGGCAAATATTTAGAGTTGCATCCCGAGGTCATGGCCGACTCGCGGGAGAAAACTGCCTTTAGAGGAATTTTGATGAAACGCTTTTTCCGCTCGGCGGCGATGGTCTCCCTGATCCTGGCCGTAACCTTAGCCATCGCGGCAGACAAGGCCAAAATTTTATACAACAAAGGTAAGGACGCGGAGGCTCGAGAGAACTACGAACTGGCCTACGATCTTTACAAGCAGGCTTTCGACCTCAAGCCCACCGAACTCATCTACAAGTCCGCATTTGATCGCTTACGTTTTCTGGCCGGCGCATCGCACGTGCATCGCGGACAACTGCTGCGGGAAGCGGGCCAGCTGGATGCTGCTTTAGCCGAATTCCAGAAAGGCGCGGAGATTGATCCTTCGAGCGCAATCGCGCAGCAGGAAATTCAACACACGAAACAGATGATCGAAGCGGCCAAGTCTGCCACCCCCAAGGCGGTAGCGGCTCCTCCGAGTGGCGTGCAGAAGCGTCTGGAGGAAGCTGGCGGGCCGGTGGAACTGGCAACCATTTCGAATACTCCGATCAATCTGAAGATCACGGAAGATTCGAAGGTCATTTACGAGACGGTGGGCAAGCTGGCGGGAATCAATGTGCTGTTCGATCCTGACTATACTTCTCGACGGGTCAAGATTGAGTTAAATAATGTGTCGCTCGAAGAGGCGCTGGAGATTATCGCGCTGGAATCGAAAACCTTCTGGCGTCCGGTCACGCCGAACACAATTTTCGTAGCATCCGACAACCCCGCCAAGCGCAAGGATCTCGAGCAGAGCGTCATTAAAACTTTCTACCTGGCAAACCTTTCCCAGCCGACTGAACTGCAGGACGTCGTCAATGCCATGCGGCAGATTCTGGAAATCTCGCGCATTCAGCCCTTGCCCTCGCAGAGCGCAATCGTGGTGCGGGGGACGCCAGACCAAATCGCGCTGGCTCAAAAACTGATCGGTGATCTGGATAAAGCCAAGGCCGAAGTCATCGTGGATGTTGCGGTGCTGCAGATCAATCGTGATAAATCCAAAACTTTAGGCATCAACCCGCCCACGAGCGCGACCATAGCCCTGCAGAACAACATCACGAACACGAGCACTACCGGTACTACTCCCACCACCAGCCTGACCAGTGGCTCTACCGCGACTACGAGCGGTACGCCTAACCAGCTCAACCTGAATCAGATTAACAATCTTAACGCGACCGACTTCACCATCACCATCCCGCAAGCGACGGCAACCGCGCTCTTCAGTGACACTAGCACCAAGCTTATTCAGAAACCGCAGATTCGCGCGGTGGATGGGCAAAAGGCTTCGCTCAAGATTGGCGATCGCGTGCCGGTAGCGACGGGATCGTTCCAGCCCGGCATTGGTGGTGTTGGCATCAACCCGCTGGTGAACACGCAATTTCAATACCTGGATGTCGGCGTAAACATCGACATCACGCCCAAGGTTCATGCCAACGGCGAGGTGACGCTGAAAGTCGTCATGGACATTTCTTCGGTCACGGGCACTTCGAATATTGGCGGCATCAGCCAGCCCATCATCGGGCAGCGAAAAATTGAACACGAAGTGCGGCTGAAAGAGGGTGAAGTCAACCTGCTTGGCGGCATGCTGGAAGACTCGCAGACCAAGGCGCTGACTGGCATTCCGGGACTCGGCCAAATCCCGATCTTGAAGTATCTCTTTGCCCAGAGCAACACCGATCATTCTGAAACTGAGACCGTTTTCGTCCTGATTCCGCATATCGTGCGCAACCACGAATATAACGACCTGAATCAGGAGGCAATTGACGTAGGGACAGCGAACGCAATTGAGCTGCGCCGGGTGAGCCACCAGTTGGCGCCTGCGCAAGCGCCTGCGTCAGCGCCCGTGTCTCATCCGCCAGCGCCGCCGCAAGGAGCACCTGCGCCGGCCCCGTCGACTCAGCCGCAAGGAACGGCTGCGGTATCCCCTGCGGGCCCCGCGACCTTCAGCTTCGATCCGGCCACCATTTCGCAGGCGAAGGGGTCGACTTTTGCCGTCAACGTCCTGCTCACGGGAGCGCAGAACGCGTTCTCCGTTCCGTTGCAGATCAGCTATGACCCGAAGATGCTGCAGGTGGTCAACGTTTCGAATGGAGGTTTCCTTTCGCATGACGGTCAGGCCGTGGCGCTGGTTCATCGCGACGACGACACCAGCGGAACCTTGCAGATCACGGCGACCCGGCCACCGGGCGCCAGCGGAATTTCTGGCGAAGGCACGGTTGTGACCCTGACGCTGGTAGCAAAAGCCGCGGGTCAGTCCGCGTTAACCATTGCCAGGGGAAGCGTGCGCGATCCCGGTATGCAAGCTGCGCCGGCAGCGGGGGCAAACGTGACCGTGACGATTCAATAGTGAATTCTCCATCAGCGCAACAGTGAATCCGAGTTTAGGTCGGTTCCATTTTGTTTTTTTGAACATGCAGTTAACTATCGCCAGGAAGAACATCGCCAGAAACAACGTCGCCAAAAAGACGCGTGGTTTCACGCTCATCGAGCTGATTGTGGCTACGGCGATTCTGCTCATCCTGAGCATGCTGGCTATCCCGCTGGCGCGGGTAAGCATTAAGCGCGAGAAGGAACATCAGTTACGCCAGGGGTTATGGACGCTGCGGGATGCCATTGATCGCTACAAGGATGCTGCCGATCGGGGCGCGTTCCAGACCAAAGTGGGATCGGAAAACTATCCTCCCGATCTGGATACGCTGGTAAAGGGAGTCGACGTTCAAGGCAAGAAATTAAAGTTTTTGCGCAGGATACCGATTGATCCGATGACGAACAGTACCGAGTGGGGTCTGCACTCCATGCAGGACGATCCGGATTCCGACTCTTGGGGCGAGCAGAACGTTTTCGACGTGTTTACCAAATCGCAAGACACGGCGCTCGACGGGACCAAGTACAAGGACTGGTAGATGGCAAGATCTCGCAAAAAGCGGAGCCGTGGCTTTACCTTGATTGAGCTGATGATCGTCATCAGCATCATCCTGATCCTGGTTTCGGTCGCGCTCCCGGCTTATAACCAAGCGATCTGGCGGGCGCGAGAGTCGGTGCTGAAACAGAATCTTTTTGCGCTGCGCTCCGTGATCTCGCAATACACGCTGGACAAGCAGAAGGCTCCTCAAGCCTTGGAAGATCTGGTCTCAGCGGGTTACTTCAAAGCAATTCCAAATGATCCCATGACCGGTCGCAACGACACTTGGACGGTCGAAGAAGAGACCGACACGATTATGACCGTCGACCAGCAAGAACCGGGAATCTACGATGTGCACAGCGGATCGACCGCTGTCGGCAGCGACGGTACCGCATACAATACCTGGTAGGGCAGCTTTCAGCTTCTCTCGCAGACGTAAAGTTCCGCCGCGGCGAGCTGTCGTCCTGGAGACGACGGAGTCGTTCGCACGGTGAGAACTGCGAACGAAGGACCGACGTACCCGCCGACCGATTTGAAGACTCGCCTTCAAAGCACTAACATCTTAATTTATGGCGGTTGAAACCGAAATTACTTCCTCCACATATACGCCGGTCCACGCCCCGCGTGGCAACAGCATTTCCTGCAAAGGCTGGCAGCAAGAAGCTGCCATGCGCATGCTGATGAACAACCTCGACGAGGAAGTCGCCGAGCGTCCACGCGACCTGGTTGTTTACGGTGGAACCGGCCGGGCGGCGCGCAGTTGGGAGGCTTACCACGCGATTGTTGCCTCACTGAAAAACCTGGAGAACGATGAGACTTTGCTGGTTCAGTCGGGCAAGCCGGTGGGAGTATTCAGGACCCACGAATACGCGCCGCGGGTGTTGATCGCGAATTCGAACCTGGTTGGGCATTGGTCGAACTGGGAGAAGTTCAACGAACTGGAACGGGCGGGCCTGATGATGTATGGCCAGATGACCGCCGGCTCGTGGATCTACATCGGCTCCCAAGGAATTGTGCAGGGGACATTCGAAACATTTTCTGCGGCGGGAGAAAAACATTTTGGCGGTGATCTAGCAGGCAAACTGATCGTGAGTGGCGGCATGGGCGGCATGGGCGGAGCGCAGCCGCTGGCCGCGACCATGACTGGCGCGGCTTTTCTGGGCATCGATGTTGATCCCGAGCGCATCAAGAAACGCCTTAGGACCGGGTACTGCGATTTCATGGTCAACACGCTGGATGAAGCGCTGCGTATCTTGAAAAACGCGGTGCGGAAAAAAGAAAACGTTTCGGTCGGCCTGGTAGGGAACTGTGCGGATGTGATTCCCGAGTTGGCCGAACGTGGCGTGGTGCCGGACATTCTCACCGATCAGACTTCCGCGCACGATCCGCTAAACGGCTATGTGCCCAACGGGATGACGCTCGAAGCAGCGCTCGAACTGCGGCAACGCGATCCGCAGAGTTATCAGGAGCGCTCGCTGGACGCGATGGCACGCCACGTTGAAGGCATGCTGCGCCTGCAGAAAATGGGCGCGGTGACTTTCGACTATGGAAATAATATTCGTACGTTCGCGTTTCAGCGGGGAGTAAAAAACGCCTACGATTTCCCGGGATTCGTGCCCGCATATATTCGCCCGCTGTTTTGCGAAGGCCGCGGACCGTTCCGCTGGGTCGCGCTGTCGGGTGAACCTTCTGACATTCATGTCACCGATGATTTAGTGCTGGAGTTGTTTCCGGAGAATCGTATTCTGCGCCGCTGGATTGATCTGGCACGCAAGCGCATCAAGTTTCAAGGTCTGCCGGCGAGAATCTGCTGGCTGGGATACGGCGAGCGCGCGCAGTTCGGCCTGGCGATGAATGATCTGGTGAAGAAAGGCAAGATCAAAGCCCCCATCGTAATTGGGCGCGATCATCTCGATTGCGGTTCGGTCGCGTCGCCCTTCCGCGAGACCGAAAGCATGAAAGACGGAAGCGATGCGGTGGCCGACTGGCCGCTGCTCAACGCCTTGTTGAATACCGCCGCAGGAGCCTCATGGGTTTCGATCCATAACGGCGGGGGCGTGGGCATTGGGTATTCGCTGCATGCGGGTCAGGTGACGGTGGCCGACGGTACGGAAATGATGGCCAAACGAATCGAGCGCGTGTTGACGACCGATCCGGGCATGGGCGTGATTCGCCACGTCGATGCGGGTTATGACGAGGCGAAGGATTTTGCGAAGAAGACCGGTGTGAAAGTGCCGATGTAGAGCGATCTCACGCTTCCCGATTCCGCAGATATTCCCCCGGCAGCACGATCCGAACACCTTCAATCTTCTTGCCGAAATATGGGCCGAAGTGGCTGATGTCGACCGTCAGCAGATGAGAGCAGCGGGCTTCTATGGCTGCGAGCAAAATCGGTGCATCCTTCTGAGGGAGATAGATTCCGCGTGGAAGTTGCCGCTGTGGTGCTTCGAACAACTTGAGTTCCTGAGAGAGCCTGCTCAGTCGCGTCCGCTGTTGATCCTCCGTAAGGTTGATCCTGGCTTCTTCCAACACGTAACGCAAACTGCATAGCGTCACATTTGGCAGTTTCCAAAGTTGCAGGAGTCCTGCGGCCGGACGGTAAGCGGCGGAAAAAAGAACGTTGGCGTCAAGAAACAAACGGTCCATTTACGACGGCCGTCGATGCGGGATGGAATCTGGATCGAGGCCCAGCTTGCGTACCGCTCTTCGAACCTTTTGGTAGTCGCCGGCAGTGGTCGCCGTAGAAAGAAGGAACTCGGCTTTTCGCTGCGGACTGTAGCGCTCGACGGGGACGAGAACCGCAGGGCGAATCAGGATGCCATCGTCTTTCTCCTCGGCAACGACCATGCTGCCTTCTTCGATGCCAAAACGTTTACGCAACCTCGCCGGTACGATGATTGCTCCGCGCTTTCCAACCCTGGCCGACTCCATTATCTTTTCCCTCTGCCTGAATGACCGATTATACCATTTGCCTGACATTCAGGCATCGGGAGCACGCTGCCCGATTGCCCGGTAGCTGCTAAACTAATCTGACGTGCCGCCCCAGCGAAAACCAAGACAGCCAGCGCACTCACTGTTGCTAATTAACATTGGTCAACTGCTTACGCTGCGCTCTACTTCCGATAAGTCAGGACCCCGGCGCGGTACTCAACTCAACGAACTTGGCATCATCGAAGACGCGGCGGTGCTTTGTCTCGGTGGAAAAATTGTTTCGGTGGGCAAAAGCAAAGACGCGCTGCGCGATTCCTGGCTGAAGAAGAATCGCAAGACGGTGGTCGAGATCGATTGCGAGCACCAGGTCGTTTTGCCCGGGTTGGTGGATTCGCACACGCATCCCGCCTTCATCGCGCCGCGCATCGTTGATTTCGAGAAGCGTATTGCGGGTGCGACCTACGAGGAGATTGCTAAAGCGGGCGGTGGTATCCGCTCGAGCGTGGAGGCTGTGCGCAAGGCAAGTAAGAATCGACTAGCCGAGCAGGTGCTGCAATCGCTGCGCGAAATGGCCGAGCAGGGAACGACGACGGTTGAAGCCAAGTCGGGTTATGGACTTACCCTGGAATCGGAATTGAAGTCCCTCGAAGGCATACGGGCCGCTGCCGCGCGCTGGTGCGGCACGGTGGTCCCAACTTTGCTCGGCGCTCATGTGGTGCCGCAGGAATTTCGTGGTCACCCCCGCAAGTACGTCGATCTGGTGTGCGAAAAAATGATCCCGCAGGTGGCAAAGCGAAAGCTGGCTCAGTTTGTGGATGTGTTCACCGAACGCGGCGCATTCAGCGCAGAGGACACGGGAAGAATCTTTAGCGCCGCAGAAAAGCATGGTCTGGGCGTGCGCGCTCACGTATGTCAATTGAGCGAGACCTCGTTGCAGCTGCTCTTGCGCTACAATCCAGCGTCGTTTGACCACTTGGATCACGTGAGCGACGACGACATTCGAGAGCTGGCGCAGCGCGACACTATCGCGACGCTGGTGCCGGGGGCCAATTATTTTCTAGGCTTGCATGACTTTCCTCCCGCGCGAAAGCTGATCGGTGCGGGCGTGCCTGTGGCCTTGGCAACGGATTACACTCCGGGTTCGTCGCCGACGCCCAGTATGCCATTCGTGTTATCGCTGGCCTGCACGCATATGAAGATGTCGCCGGCCGAGGCGATTTCAGCCGCAACCATCAATGGCGCCTGGGCATTGCGACTCGGCGGCCGGAAGGGCTCAATTGAGCCAGGGAAAGACGCGGACCTGGCTGTATTCGAGGCCGATGATTATCGCGAAATTGCATATTGGTTTGCCTCGAATCGTTGCGCGTTCACGGTTTTGAATGGGACGCTGATTGCGTCTTCCGGATCGGCTGTCTTAGGCTGAAACTTTGCGCGCCGGAAATGCGTATCAATTCAAGTTGAGTAGTCGCTATATTCCACGAGCTATCACAAATACCGAGGGAAAAATGAAACGAATCTTAATGCTGGTTGGATTTTTTGTGTCTCTAGTTGGGGTCGGCGCGGCGCAACGTTTGCCGGAACTCGCTGTCCCCGATAATTACAAGCTCGCCTTTGTCCCTGACTTCACCAAGAATAACTTTGCCGGCGACGAGACCATCCAGATCCGCGTACTGAAGTCCACTTCAGAAATCGTGCTCAACGCCGCGGAAATTGATTTCAAGGTGGCGACCATAACTAGCGGGGGGAGCAGTCAGAAAGCTACGGTCACGCTCGATAAGGAAAAAGAAATGGCGACGCTGAGGGTCGCGAACGCGATCCAGCCCGGACCGGCGACCATCCAAATCAGCTACACGGGAATCCTCAACGATCAACTGCGCGGCTTCTACCTGGGCAAGGACTCTGACGGGCGCAAGTACGCGGCTACGCAGTTCGAAGCCACTGACGCGCGTCGCGCGTTTCCTTCGTTCGACGAGCCGGCTTACAAAGCGACTTTTGACGTGGTCGTAACAGCGGACCAGGGAATGACCGTAATCTCAAACACCAAAGTGGTCTCTGATACGCCCGGGCATGGCGATGGCAAACATACTGTCCGCTTCGCAACCACTCCAAAGATGTCGTGTTATCTGGTTGCCATGGTCGTGGGGAATTTTGAATATATCGAGGGCTCAGCCGACGGTATCCCGATTCGCGTGTACGCCAGCCCAGGGAAAAAAGAGCTGGGGACGTTTGCCTTGGATGCGGCCGAGAACATCATGCGGTATTACAACCACTATTTCGACATCAAATATCCTTACGGAAAGCTGGATCTGGTTGGGCTCGCCGACTTTTCAGCCGGAGCGATGGAGAATACCGGCTGCATCACCTTCCGCGAAATCCTGTTGCTCCTGGATGACAAGCACGCTTCAATCGGTTTGAAAAAGGAAGTAGCTTCGGTCATCGCCCACGAAATGGCGCACCAATGGTTTGGCGACTTAGTCACAATGCAATGGTGGGATGACATCTGGCTGAACGAAGGCTTTGCCACCTGGATGTCGAGCAAGCCGGTGGAGGCGTGGAAACCGGAATGGAACATGGACCTCGATGACGTGAGAGACACCGGACGCGCTATGGATGCCGACTCACTGATAAACACGCATCCCATCCACCAGGAAGCGGAGACGCCGGAGCAGATCCTCGAGTTGGCGGACGACATTACTTACGAAAAAACAGCTGCCGTGCTGCGCATGTTGGAAGCTTATCTCGGGCCGGAAACATTTCGAACCGGGGTCAATGCATATTTGAAACAACATGCTTACGCGAATGCCACCGCTTCCGATTTTTGGAATGCTCAGTCTAAGGTTTCCAAGAAGCCGGTCGACAAGATAATGCCCACGTTCGTGGAACAGCCGGGCCCGCCGCTTATCAGCGTGAACAATCAATGCTCGGGAAGTGCGACGACGGTAGGCTTGGCTCAACAGCGTTATTTTTACGATCGCGCACTCTTCAACGCGGGCAGCAAGGAAGTTTGGATGATTCCGGCTTGTTTGAAAACGAGTAAGGACGCGGGAGGGGAGGAATGTGAATTGCTGACCAAGAAGGAGCAGTCCTTCACCCTTCTTGGATGTTCGTCGTGGGTTCTGGCTAATGCGGGGGCGAAGGGTTACTACCGCTCAGCGTATGAGAGCGACACAGTGCGTTCGATGGCGAAGGATCTGGAAACCGCGTTGACCCCGGCCGAACGGATCAGGTTGCTGTCCGATATTTGGGCGTCGGTCCAAGTGAGTCGCGAGCCCATCGGGGACTATCTCGCCGTGGCGCAGGGGTTGCAATCGGATCGCACCAGTGCGGTCTTGAGCGAGATGATCAGCCGGCTGGATTACATTGGAGAACACCTGGTGAATGACTCAGATCGCGAGTCGTATGATCTCTGGATTCGTCAGCTTCTGGCGCCAGCGGCCAAGGATCTGGGATGGGAACCGAAGCCGGGCGAGAGCCCTGATCAGAGCAGCCTGCGCGCGCGGCTTATGCATGCCTTGGGCTACACGGCGCGTGATCCAGAGGTAGAAGCGGAAGCGCGCAAACTGACTGATCAGGCAATGCAGGATCCGTCGTCCGTGGATCGTGAGCTTTTGTTCGCGGCTTTGCCTATTGTGGCGCGCAACGGCGATGCGGCTTTGTACGAAACCATGGTGGCGCGGGTCAAATCCTCCAAGTCTCCCGAGGAAGAATATTTGTATCGACAAATCCTCGCCAGCTTCAATGATCCCAAACTGCTGGAGAGGACTTTGGAATATGCAATTTCACCCGAAGTGCGCTCGCAAGACAGCCTGAGCCTGATTTCAGCCGTGATGCGAAACCCCGCCGGAACCAAGCTTGCATGGGATTTTGTGCGGGCTCATTGGAGTGAGATCGCGAATCTGGGTGGAGCGTTTGGCGGAGGAACGATCGTGGAAAATACCCGGTCCTTCTGTGATGCGGGTATGCGGGACGAGGTCAAAGACTTCTTCACCACGCATCAGGCGCCCGCAGCCGAACGTGCGCTCAAGCAGTCGGTAGAGAGCATCAACTATTGTGTCGATCTAAAGGCGCAACAGGGAACGCAGCTCGCCTCATGGCTGCAAAGTCACGGCAGCGCGGTTGGAGAGTGAGAGAGAACGGGCCGATAGATAATCGACTCGGCGATGCTGGTGAAGCCGCGGTAAATTGCGTGGAACGTTTCGATTTGAATTTGCAACGGCGGCGCATTGAGGGAATCCAGCTTGGTTGTTATAATCGGGGCTGTTCCACCGCTCCCAGCATTTCGATTGCCCGCGATCACCGGCAGTTCGCTCTTGATGTAGCCGAAAACTCGCAACTGTCGGCAGTGGAGCGACAAAACGTGGCCAGGTAGCTCAGGTGGTAGAGCGCAGCCCTGAAAAGGCTGGCGTCGGCGGTTCAACTCCGTCCCTGGCCACCATTTATACTCTATATTAATCAATAACTTAAACTGGTATTGACTGATTTGTGCTGGTAATGTACTGTTGGTTCAGGTTGCCTCCCCCAAAGAGGAGCCTGATATGATTGGACTGTACAAGCGGCACGTCGCTGATTGCGAACACAAGGCCGAACTTCAATACAAGCGCTGCCATTGCCCGGTCTGGTTTCAAACCAACCGAGATGGCAAGCAAAAGCGCTGGTCTTCCAAAGAGCGGAGTTGGGACGCCGCGGAACGCAAGGCACGGAAGTTGGAGCAGGCTGAGGCTTCCGGGCACAACATCCACGGCACTCGCGCCCTGGGTTTCGCTGATGTCATCGAAGCGTTCCTGACGGACAAAGAGAAGGGCTCCGACCCGGTCGCGGCGGATACGCTCTATCGCCATGAAGCCGTGCTCGCGCAACTGAAGGACTTTTGCGCCGGCCGAGGTATCACACTCCTGAAGGACATCACGCTGTCTGTCGTCACGGAATGGCAGCACACGTGGACCCTGAAGTCTCCGGCTGCGAAGCGCGGTAGGCAGGAGAAGGTCCGCAACTTCTTCCGATTCTCTGTCAATCACGAGTACATCTCGAGAAATCCGATCTCAGCATGGAAGTCCGTGAAATTGGACGCGAACGACCTGCACGTTTCCGAGGACCGCATCATCCGTCCTAAGGTCTACGCTCGAGTCATGAAGGCGGTGGACGAA
>JBEKGG010000071.1:0-17025 GCA_050012915.1 Terriglobales bacterium
CAGAAACTGCAGATCCCTCTCTTGCCCTCACCGCTCCCGCGGCTCGGGCGGCACTCGGGATGACACAATCTTGATTATGAGTCCAAAGAAAAAGATCGCGTATGCTGTTCCGAAGCTGACGAGTTTCTCGGCTAGGACGCTCGATGCTCGGTCCACTGAACTGGTCGCTGCCTTGGAGGAAGAGATTCGCAACCTTCTATTCACTAAGACAAGCCGCGGATTGGAGCATGACGGTGAGTGGAAACAGCGATGGGAACAGTGGAAAACTTTCCGGGATAGATGGGTCGCGCGTAAGAGTGGGATCGTGACACAAGTCAAGGAGTTGTGGCTAAACACTGCTCCGTCTGATAAGAAGTCGGAGGTCGGACGTAGATTTAACGAGATTCGGACGCGCATCGAAGAGGAAGTCAGTCGTGCTGAGGCCACGTTGCATCGATTGGAGATCGATGACCAAAACGCAGTCATTGAATCAGACCCCTCTGGACATTTTGGGAGCTACGATGAGGCTCTGAAAAGCGCCCAGGCCATCGACATCACCCTTCCGGGCATTCGCCGTGCGCTTGGCGCCGAGCATCCCGTCATCAAGACCATGAATGAGATGGTCGGAGTGTTTCGCAATCTTGGGTATTCGGTCGAGGAAGGTCCGGAGATTGAGACCGATTATTACAACTTCGAGGCGCTGAATTTTCCTCCCAATCATCCGGCGCGGGATACGCAGGACACGTTGTTCATCGCCAATCAGGAAGCGAAGCCGCCGCGGGATCGGTTGCTGCTGCGCACCCACACTTCGCCGGTGCAGATTCGCACGATGGAAAAGATGAAGCCGCCGTTGCGGGTGGTTTGTCCGGGGAAGGTGCATCGCAATGACGCGCCAGACGCTACGCATTCTCCGATCTTTCATCAGATCGAAGGGCTGGCGGTGGACACGAATATTACGTTTTGCGATCTGAAGGGTACGCTCGATCACGCCATGAAAGAGATGTTTGGATCGAGTGTGAAGACCCGGTTTTATCCGTCGTTCTTCCCATTTACCGAGCCCAGCGCGGATGTGCAGATCAGCTGCATTTTTTGCGGAGGTCGCGGATATCGCGACGGCGGTCCCTGCCGGAATTGCAAAGCCAGTGGCTGGATTGAGTTGCTGGGTTGCGGAATGGTGGATCCGAACGTTTACGGTTTCGTGAATTACGACGCGAAGAAAGTCAGCGGCTTCGCCTTCGGCATGGGCGTGGAGCGGATCGCGATTCTGAAATACGGCGTGGATGACATTCAACTGTTCTTCAACGGCGACGTGAGATTCTTAGAGCAGTTCGGATAGATCAAAAGCTTTAACCACAGAGGACACGAAGGTGACACAAAGGAATAGGCGGCTTTCGCGAGCGATGGCGCCCGCGCCACACGAATAGGCGATGAAAATTTCTCCTCAATGGGTGCGCGATTTTGTTGACTTCGATGTCAACTACCATCAGCTTGCGGATGATCTGACTCTGGCTGGGATCGCGGTCGAGTCGGTCAGCGGCGAGGGGGATGAAACCACCTTCGAGATGGACATCACGACCAATCGTCCCGACGCGATGAATCATTATGGCGTGGCGCGGGAATGTTCGGCGATTTATGACTTGCCTTTGCGAGCGATTGAGCCGCGCTTGCCTGTGGCCTCAGCGGCTAAAGCCGCATCTCATGGAGCCTCGAGTGGCACGACTGAAGTCGTGCCCTTCCCAATTGAGATTCAGGATGAGCAGGGTTGTGCACGCTTCACTGCCCGCGTCATTCGCAATGTCACGATTAAGCACTCGCCTGAAAAGATCGTGCGGCGTCTCGCTTTGCTTGGCCAGCGACCGATCAACAATGCGGTCGACGCCACCAACTACACGTTATGGGAGATGGGGAAACCGACGCATGTGTTCGATCTGGATTTGCTCGAGGGCGGGAAGATCATTGTTCGCCGGGCGCGTGATGGTGAAACTCTCAAGACTCTGGATGGGGTGGAGCGCAAGCTGACTTCGGAAGACCTCGTGGTTGCCGATGCCAAGAAACCAGTCGGATTGGCAGGCACCATGGGCGGCTTCGACACCATGATCACGGAGAAAACCCGCAACATTCTGATTGAATCGGCATGGTGGGACCCGGTAATCGTTCGCAAAATGTCGCGGCGGCACGGCCTGCACACGGATGCCTCGCATCGCTTTGAGCGCGGCGCGGATTATGAGTCGACCGTTCTTTCGTGTGATCGCGTGGCCGAATTGATTTTGCAATCGGGGGGCGGCGAGCTGATCGGCGGGCCCATTGACGTGGTGGCGCGACCTCTCGATATGGCTCCCGTGGCGTTGCACCTTTCCGAAGTGCGACGCATTCTCGGCGAGAAACTTGAGACCGGCGAAATCCTGCGCATTTTGCGGCGGCTCGGTTTCGAGTTGATCCCGGAACCCGCAGAGGATATTGAGTTCACGGTGCAGGTTCCCAGCTGGCGGCTGGATGTGGAACGCGAGATCGACGTGATCGAAGAGATCGCGCGCCTTCATGGATACGACAAGTTTCCCAACACGCTGCCGACATATGTTGGCGCGGTGGTCGAACTGCCCGATGCGCCGAAAGAAAAGAAGCTGCGCACTTCTCTGCTGGCCCTGGGTTATGACGAAGCGATTTCGCCGACCTTTATCTCGCATCAGGATGCCGAACAGTTTTCGTCGGTTCCGGTGATTGAGCTGGCCAATCCGCTGAGCGAGGAAGCTTCGGTGATGCGCTCCTCGATGGTTCCCGGCATGTTGAACATGCTGGCTTACAACCTGAACCGGGGCAGCAACAATGTCCGCTTGTTCGAGGCGGGGAACGTATTCGAGGCGGCTGGCGACAAGACGGCGGAATTTAAGCGCATCTGCATGGGCGCGACTGGAAGCGCTTTGAACGCGAGCGTGCATCAGGCGGCAAGGCCGTTGTCATTTTTCGATCTCAAGGGCGATGTGGAAACTTTGCTGACTGCCTTTCAGCATGGCAGGATCGAATACAAGGCGGATACTGAGGATTATTACCATCCAGGGCGTTCCGCGGCAGCCGTGGTGGATGGCGAAATCGTGGCTCAGTTCGGGCAGATTCATCCCGAGATCGCGGCCGGGCGCAAGCTCAAGCAGGAAGTTTTTCTTGCCGAAGTTTATTTGGATCGGTTGTTCAAGCTCGGGCTGCGGGCGGTGCGGTATGAGGCGTTGCCGCGATATCCGGCGGTGGAGCGCGATTTTTCTTTTGTTTTCGAAGACTCGGTTGAGTTCGCGAAGATACAAAAGACAGTGGCGGGATTGAGATTGAATGAGCTGCGAACTTTCGTTCCCGTAGAGATATTTCGGGGAGGGTCGATTCCAGTCGGGAAATATTCTTTGCTGCTTCGAGCTACTTTTCAATCTGGCGAGCGGACGTTGCGCGAGGATGAAATCGCGTGTTGGTCGGGGGCGATTGTTGAGTCGCTTCAGGGTTTGGGCGGAGTGCTGAGGGCTTCGTAGGTAGAAATTCCCCGCGATATTTTGGGCGGGGGATCGGCACGGGGTCCTTCGACTTCGCAATTGCACTCGCTTCGCGAGTGCAATTTCTACGCTCAGGATGACATCTATATCTTGCACGTCAAAGACGGCCGGAAACGGGTGTCCCTACGTGATTCTTGTGCTAGTCTGAGCGCATTATGGCTGATTTGGGGATCCAACCTAAAACTTTTCTCGGCGACAAAGTTGAGCATTTTACCGAGTCGGTCATTCGTGAGATGACGCGGCAGGCTATGCTGCATGGTGCGGTGAATCTGGCGCAGGGATTCCCGGATTTTTCTGCTCCGGCGGAGATCAAACGAGCCGCGCAAGATGCGATTGCAGCGGACGTGAATCAATATGCCATCACCTGGGGCGCGAAGAGTCTGCGGAATGCCATAGCGCGGCAGATGCAGGAATGGCAGGGAATCGCGGTCGATCCGGAGACCGAGATCACCGTGTGCTGCGGTTCGACGGAAGCCATGATTTCGACGCTGCTGGCGGTATGCAACAAGGGCGACGAAGTGGTGATCTTCGAGCCCTTTTACGAAAATTACGGGCCCGACGCGGTGTTGTCGGGAGCGAAACCGGTGTTTGTGAAACTGCGTCCACCCACGTCGGCGGATGGTGAATGGACCTTCGATGAGCGCGAGTTGCGCGCGGCGATTCATCATCAGACTAAAGCAATTATTCTCAATACGCCCAACAATCCCACTGGCAAAGTATTCACACGTGGCGAACTCGAATTGATTCGCGATTTGTGCGTGGAGTTCAACGTTCTTGCCATCACCGACGAAATTTACGAGCACATTCTGTACGACGGCGCGCAACATATTTCGATGGCGAGCCTTGAGGGCATGAGCGAGCGGACGGTCACGATTAACGGTTTGTCGAAGAGCTACAGCGTGACGGGATGGCGCGTGGGCTGGGCAGTTGGGCCGCCTGCGATTACGAACGGGATTCGCAAAGTTCATGATTTTCTTACCGTAGGGGCTCCGGCTCCATTGCAGGAAGCGGGTGCGGCGGCGCTGGGCCTGCCGCGTAATTATTATGAAAACCTGGCCACTGGATACCTTGCGCGGCGTGATCGTCTGATCCCGGCTCTGACCGAGGCGGGATTTCGCTGCTTTCGTCCGCGCGGAGCTTACTACGTCATGACCGACATCGCTGCGTTCGACTTCGCCGACGATGTGGCGTTCACCAAATATCTGGTGAAAGAGATCGGCGTGGCGGCGGTTCCGGGATCTAGTTTCTATAATGATCCGAGGGATGGAGCCAAGCAGGTGCGGTTTGCATTCTGCAAAAAAGATACGACGCTGGATGAGGCTGGGAAAAGATTGAGGAAATTGCGCGAGCGATAGTTCGGAACCTGGGACCTTCGCTCGGCTGGACAGCCGGGCCAGCTGTCCCCACGTGAGTAAAGTTCATCCACAGGGTTGTGCGGTATACTCCGTTGAAGATCGAAAAATCTTTCGGGGAAGAAGTGTAATCATGGTGGTGAGAATGGCGGAAGAAGTATCGGCGCAGGTTCCATCTGACGATTTTCAGGCACTCGAACAGAAAGTTTATCGGACCATTGAGATGTACAAGGCGGCGCGCGAGGCGCGAGCGGCATCGGAACGAGATACGCAGCGGTTGCGTGAGCAACTCGAAGAACGCGAGGAAGAGGTCGAAGGTCTCCGCCGCGAAATGGTACAACTACGCCGGGAGCGCGAGGAAATTCGCGGGCGAGTGGAAAAAATGTTGCAACAAATCGACACCCTGGCGGAAGAGCAGGCTGCCAGCTAAGCTTCGGGTCAACGCGATGGTTAATTAGGAGAGCGACAAGTTATGGCGAGCGGCAGCAAGCAGCCTGCGAAGACTGCGGACGAAGGCAGCGTGCGCGTGGAGATTTTCGACCAGGCTTATAATCTGCGCGGGTCGGATGCGGAATACATCCTCAAGCTGGCGGAGTACGTCGACGCGAAAATGCGGGCTGTGGCGGAGCAGACGCACACGGTCGATACGGCACGGTTGGCGGTGCTGGCGGCGCTGAACATCGCGGATGAATATCATTTATTGAAGCGGAATCAAGATGTGGGGGCGGTGGATTATTTGAAGCGGGCGCATCATTTGGCGGATGCGCTGGATGAAGTGCTGGACGATCAGCGGCGGGCTGGGTAGAAAGCTTTCATCGCTCGATGGAGCCGGGAGCGGCTGTCCCCAATTGACTCTATTAGGCCCTCATTTCCCCTTACGAAAGTTGCTGGCAAACCGAGTGCCAACTATTTGTGTTGTCCCCCTTGCGAATTGGGTGGGATTTGCCTAGGATTCGGATTGAAAGCCGACCTGCGAAGTTGGTGATGGTGGTAACCGATTTTTGAACCAACACCGAATGAACGGGGGCCTGACTCGTACAATTAGATCCGGTGTGCGACGCTCCGCCATGCGGAGATGCCTAAAGGGTCGCGGCAGGTTCCCACTGTCTAACGACGGGTTCATTCTCGGCCCATCACACGGCCAGGTGGGTCGGCTTTATTCTTACTGCTCGGGCGGTGCGTTTGGCTGCTACACTGGCGGCTACTAATTCCAAGTGGTCCGCATCTAACTAACAGTGTTCCCTCGACTCTTTCATATTGGCAACTTCAGTTTGCCGACCTACGGACTCTTGGTCTCGTTAGGCGTGCTGATCGGCTTGTGGATCAGCGTGCGCAATTCGGAGAAGCAGGGAATCGATGGCGACGATGCGTGGAATCTGGGCATTCTGGTAGTGCTGTGCGGAATTCTGGGCGCCAAGATTCTTTACATTGTCAACGACTGGACTTACTACAGCGCTCATTTCGGGGAGATTTTCAGTTTCGCCACCTTGCAGGCTGGCGGGGTTTTTTCTGGGGGGCTGATCGGCGGATTTTCGGCGGCGGCGTGGTATGTCCGTAAGCGACGCATGCCGGCGCTGGCGACTTGCGATGCATTTGCTCCAGGATTAGCGTTTGGACATGCGCTTGGACGCGTGGGATGTTTCGCCGCAGGCTGCTGCTACGGCAAGCCGACCTCGCACTTCTGGGGCGTGACGTTCACCAATCCGATCGCGCAGGCCTGGGTTGGGACGCCGCTGGGCGTTCCACTGGAGCCGACGCAGCTCTTTGAGTCGGCAGTTGAGCTGGCGAACTTTTTCATTCTCATGTGGCTGTTCAAGCGAAAAAAGTTCGACGGCCAGGTGGTTGCCGCTTATTTCTTCCTTTACGGCGTGGCGCGTTATTTTCTCGAATTCCTGCGCGATGACCCTGGACGAGGTTCGGTGTTTGGCGGGATCATGACCGGGACGCAACTGATCTCCATTGGATTGGTCGTACTCGGCGGGTTGATCTGGTGGCTGCGGCCGGGGTTAAAGGCCGTTCCGATGCAAGCTACGCGATAATCCTTTCACCACAGAGCCACGGAGAAGAAAAATCTCTTTTCCGGCGACCCTTCCTAACCTTCAATTTTCTCTTTGACCGCGCTGTCCCCTGTGCGCAGGGTAAACAAGGTCACTTCAGGAGTGCAGTTCAAGCGGATGGGCAAACGAATCGTTCCCAGCCCCATGTTGGTGTACAGAGTTAGATCGCCGATCCGGTACATACCACGGGGATATTTTCGGGCGAACTGTGGAAGCCAGGGAGCCCCGATTCCAGGAAGCCAGATTTGCCCGCCGTGTGAATGTCCCGAGAGTTGGAGGTCGACGGGGTAGTAGGTGGCTTCGTCGGCAAAGTCCGGCTCGTGCACCAGCAGGACAACTAGCTCGTTGCCGGGAACTCCGCGCAAGGCCAACTCGATGTCCGGATTTCCTTCCCACACATCGTCCAAACCGGACAACCAGATTCGTGATCCTCCGCGCTCAATCGGGACAGAACGGTTGCGGAGAACGGGAAGACCACGGGAGTCGAGGGCGTTGGTAATGCGGCGTGGATCCGATTCAATATCGTGGTTTCCGAGCACAGAGAAAATCCCGAGCCGCGCCCGCAATTGCGACAAAAGATCAGCGCAGGGTTCGGCGCTTTCGGCAGCGCGTTTTGCGCTGTGAAAGCGGCGATGAAACGGGGGAACTGTGACAAAGTCACCGGTCAGGGCGACGACATCCGGATGCAGGCCGTTGGCAATGTCTATCGCGGCTTTGATGGGTAATGCCGAGCGTTCTTCGTAATGAAAGTCGCTGAGTTGCGCAATGGTGAAGCCGTCAAAAACAGCGGGCAATCTGGGGAGCACGACTTCCCGCGCAATCAAAATGGGATGCTGGGGTTCAAGCATTATGCTGTCTTCCCCCAGAGCCAAGGCGCCAGTGGCGGCTACTCCGGCAGCAGCTTGAAGAAATCTGCGTCTAGTTAGAAATGACAATCGAAGTCGGTCCTCGGGTGGCGTACGGCCGTGCGTTTTGTGCGTGCTGTGGCGAACATGATTCCTTCTTTTAGATTGTATCGGACACCATGATGCCTTTGCGCAAGCTGTGAAGATGCGCCTTTCGGCAGCTGTTCCGCATATTTGCCGATTTTGTGACTCAGAATACTAGCTCTTTCCTGACCTTTCGCTGCATCTTGTGTCAGACTTGAAAGATGAGCATGCGATTTCGAGTGATTGCGGCAGACTATGACGGAACTCTGGCAAAGGACGGGCGGGTCGACAAGAACACTTTGGAGACTTTGGCACGGGTGCGGGCATCCGGCCGCAAACTTGTTCTAATTACGGGCCGCGAACTCGATAGCCTTCGCAGCGTGTTTCCGCGACTGCGCCTGTTTGACCTGATTGCGGCGGAGAATGGGGCTTTGCTCTATGACCCGTCCACCGAGGAGGAAAAGCTTCTAGCCAGCATTCCGCCACCGAAGTTTGTGCAAACGCTTCAGCGTTCAGGGGTGAAATTTCTTTCAGTCGGCCGTTGTGTGGTGGCAACCGTGAGACCGCATGAGGTAGAGGTTAGCAAGGCCATTCGCAAACTAAAACTCGATCTGCAAATCATCTTCAACCGGGAGTCAGTCATGGTTCTGCCGGCGGGAGTGGATAAAGGCACGGGATTTCGGGCTGCCATGGCTGAGTTGCGTCTACCCGGGGCCAGTGTTGTCGGGGTCGGTGACGCGGAAAACGACTACGCGTTTTTAAGGCTTTGCGGATACTCCGTGGCCGTTGCCAACGCGATTCCAAGCTTGAAGGAACGAGTTCACGCGGTAACTTCAGGCGAGGATGGAGCTGGGGTAGTCGAAATGCTTCAGAAACTGCTCACAGACGAAGACTCTCTTGACGTGGCCCACCCCAGCGTCAACGACCAGACCTCGCGGTGAATCCTCTAAGTTCGCTCATGGCTACAATTTTTTGCGGCGCAAGCCGGACATTACTAAGATCGGCGATCAGATTGGCCGCCCATCGGAAGACGTTGTGTTCTTGCACAACCCTTCGCATGCGCTTCATTCGCGCCTGACGTTCCTCTGCCGGTAATTCCAGCGCAATACGAATGGCCTCCGCCATCTGTTCGATGTCATACGGATTGACGATGAGCGCGTCGTTGAGTTCACGAGCCGCTCCGGTAAATCGACTTAGAATGAGCACTCCCTGTTCGTCGTCGCGGGCGGCGAGAAACTCCTTGGCAACCAGATTCATGCCGTCGTGCAGCGATGTGACCAGGCAAACGTCAGCCGCCCGATAATATTTCTCCACTTCCTCGTGACTGAACTGCCGCTTGAGATAGACAATCGGCCTCCATGACCCATTCTGAAAGCGCCAATTGATGCGGTCAGCCTCGGCTTCTACCTCACCCAGAAGATCGTGATATCGCTTGATATGGGTGCGGCTCGGCGCCCCGATTTGTATAAAAGTAAACTTATTTCGGTACGCCGGATATTTCTCCAGCAATCGCTCAATGCCGAGGAACCGCTCCAGAATGCCCTTGGTGTAGTCGACGCGATCGACGCCGACTCCGATAAATGATGCATTCACGCCCAACTCCCGCAGCAGGTCGACGCGTTCCGTATAGGGCGAGTCACCCGACCGCGGACTGGCAGAAATTTCTTGAAAATCCACGCTGATGGGGAATGGCTTCACCACCGTGCGATGGTCCTCGCGATCGATGGCGAAATGTTCCCAGTCGATTCGCGATTCCAGCGTGCGATCCACAGTTTGGAGAAAATTATTGCAATGCGATTGGATGTGAAATCCAATCAGGTCGGCGCCGAGCATTCCGTCAATCAATTCCCGCTGCCACGGGCAGATGCCGAATGCTTCCGCATTGGGCCAGGGAATATGCCAGAAGATCGCAACCCGCGCATCCGGCCGCTGCTTTTTGACCAGACGCGGCAGAAGTGCGAAGTGATAGTCCTGCACCAACAACAAGGGCTGCTCGAAATCCGCCATCTCTTCGAGCGCGGCGTTGGCAAACTTCTCGTTGACCTCGCGATAGGCCTCCCAATCGGAGGTGCGGAAGATCGGCCGAGTGTGTGCGATGTGGCACAGCGGCCATAACCCTTCATTCGAGAAGCCGAAGTAATAGCCCTCTTCTTCCTCTTTGGTCAGCCACACTCTTCGCAGCGTGTATTTGGGATCGTCTGGAGGAACCCGCAAATGGGCGTTGGCATCCACGGTTTCCCGGTCGGCATCTCCACTGCCATGGGCCACCCATTTGCCGTCGCAGGCACATAAAATCGGCTCCAAAGCGGTTACCAACCCGCTCGGAGGAACCACCACTTCGAGCGACTCGCCTTTTCGAGTGTGCGAATAAGGCTCGCGATTGGAAACCACAACCAGGCCACTGTCATTAAGCTTGCTGCGCACATGAATGGCAAGACGTTCGGCGGTCCAGACACTCTCCGCGGTCTCGCGCAGTTGGGCTTCAACTTCTGCGGCTGAACGCGCAGCCATCAAGCTCGCAGCAAAGGTCTGCATTTCGCGAGCAAGCGGCCGCAGCAAACCCAGGTCTGGGGCTCCGGAAGGCATGTTGCCCTTTCCGGTCCTTAACGTTTTCATCCACTGTGCGGCCTTGGCGATCGGCCCCACAAGACTCCACCGGACAATCAGCAGCGTAATCAGCGCAATCAAGAGAACCTGCACTAACACGCTTCCGAAAGCTCCCCTCCACATGCGCGTGCTCTGGGTGTTGATATAGGTGGCATCGTGGACGATGACCAGCCCTCCGACGGCCTCGTCATGTTGCCGCAGCGGAAAAGCGTAGAGGTGAACGGAAGCCGTCCCCAGGCGACTGAATTGGCCCGCGCCTTGATTGGACGAGATCGCTTGAGTCACGAGCGGTGGCTGCTGGCCAATGCGGTCTGGCAGGGCGGACGTCGCTGCAAGCAGAGCGCCGTCTTTGTCATAGATCGCCATCCCTTCCAAACCTTCACGGTTGCCAAAGCGATCAACGATCTTCTGAAGTTGACGGGGAGATTGCTTTTCAAGGTAGGGCTCGATGTACCCTGCCAGGCTCTCGCCCAGCACAGCGTCGCTACGTTCCAGGTCTTGGCGCAGGCCTAATTTCTGGCGCTGCACTTCCTTGTAGGTAAACGCCAGCGAAACCAGCGTGATCCCCAGAATCAGCGAGACTATAAGTCGAGCACTTAACCAGCGCATGGCAATAGCAAACTAATTCAGCAGATTTGCTGTACACTCCGTCGCTCGCACACAGCGGGACTTAAGATCAAAGGTTAGAAA
The DNA here is from genome assembly GCA_050012915.1 of Terriglobales bacterium. GTDB lineage: Bacteria > Acidobacteriota > Terriglobia > Terriglobales > Acidobacteriaceae > JABDBE01. The sequence goes on from JBEKGG010000071.1 coordinate 11,145, forward strand.
TAAGAGACAGCCCCAAATTTAGTATAGGTCTATCTACCCGGCGGGTATATCGGGAATAAGCTGTATATCCGTGGGATGAGTGGCGGGTAGTTTCGCCGCTACGGCTTTGCGCCGGCCACGTCTTTAACCAGCCGCTGCAGGCTGTTTTGCTCGACATGAATCAATCCGGTATGCGGGCTGTCGAGGTCGGCAATCAACGCCATCACAACCGCAATCACCAGTGGCGCCGTGACCAGAGAGAACCATAACCTCCGCTTCAAGCTGAATCCTGCGGCAAAGCTTTGAAAGATCGCGACGATCGTGATAATGATCCACACCGATTTCGGAACGCGGTTTTCGAACGAAGCCAGTTGTTTTGCCGAAACATCAATCGTGTCATTGAGGGTCAAAATATACGTCGCGACCACCGCGGTCTGGCTCGTCTGCGAGACTGCGACGATCTGTTGCCAGAGTTGCGCTTGCAGATCCTTGGTCGCTTGCAACGATTGCTCCGGTCCCACGATGCCCGAATCGCGCCGCACCACCGCATACTGTCGCAGCAACTCCAAAGACTTGCTGCGCTCAGGTTCTGGCAACATCTCCGCTCGTAGCATTGTTGTGCCGATCGAGTTGGCTTCGTCGATGACAAGCTGTCTTCTCTCGTCGAACCGAGGCAGGACCATGGCAACAGTGAATCCGAGGAGCAGACCCAACAGAACGAAGAGACCTTCCCGCAGGCTGTTGATCTGCTCGTGATGGTGGCTGTCTTCGTTGATGCGGCTAGCCGTGGCGAGCCTAAAGCCGATCAGGGATGAAATGAACAGCACCAGTGCGACCACGAAGAACAAAAGCCACGGCTGGTTGAGAAGAACATTCATAATTTGTTTCGGAGTTGGATTGAAGCGTTCCGATTATTGCTCGTGACCTTCGGACAACGCAAGGAGGAGCTAACTTTTGGTGCTTTTTCTGCCGGTCCGGAGCCTTCTTAAAGATGCTTCAATCGGCAGATCCGCAGTACTGGCGAGCCTGGCGCGAACACGCCGAAGGTAGCCGGTTTCCGTCGGGCCGCGCTGAACGCAATATATTATTTGAAATGATATAAGTTCTTTGACAATCCTGCCTGCACAAATCTTCGCGGCTGTAGTACGCTGCCTGTGATTCCTCATGGGCGAACTGGAAACGACCAAACTGGAAACTCCCTCACGGCAAGCGCCGGATTCGCTGATGCTTTACGGCTTCTGGTATCGCGCCCTGCCCGGCGCGCAGGCGTCACGCAACCGTTTGCACAAAGCGATGCTGCTGGAAACGCCTCTCGTGATCGGCCGCGATCGTCAGGGGAAGGCTTTCGCTTTGCGCGATGCCTGCCCGCACCGGGGAATGCCGCTTTCCTGCGGTCGGTTTGATGGCCAGAATTTGGAGTGCAGCTACCACGGCTGGAAGTTTGACGCGCACTCTGGTCAATGCCAGCTAATTCCATCGCTAACTTCTGATCAGGAATTGAAAGTGGATCGCATCTACGCCGGCAGTTATCCCTGTGAGGAGAACGACGGCTACGTTTGGGTATTCATTCCCGAACTGCCTTCGTCTGGCGCGGGGTTTACCAAATCAGTCGAGCCGTCATTTCCCGCTCCGCGTGTTCCGATTTTCGATGGAAAGTACAAGATCGCCCACCTGACCGCCGACCTGCCGTGCAGCGTGGACCACGGCATTATCGGACTCATGGATCCGGCGCACGGGCCGTTTGTTCATCAGGCATGGTGGTGGCGGAGCCGGCACAGCATTCACGAGAAGCAGAAGAATTTCGAGCCGATCCCCATGGGCTTCCGCATGAGCGCGCACACGCCCAGCTCGAACAGTGCGCCGTACAAGCTGCTGCGGCTTTACGCGGATGCGGATTCGATCACGACCACCATTGATTTTGTTTTGCCCAACATGCGTTTGGAAACCATTAGGGCAGGGAAGTACTGGTTCTCCAGCCTGACCACAGTGACGCCAATCACGCGCAATCATTGCCGCATCGACGTCGTGGCTTGCTGGAACATTTTTCGCTGGGTGCCGTTTGGGCCCGGGTTGCTGAAGTTTGTGTTTGCGAAGTTTGTCGAACAAGACCGGCAGACGATGGAGAATCAATCCGAAGGATTGAAGCACAATCCGCACCTCATGCTGATCGATGACGCGGATCGTCCCGCAAAATGGTACTTCCAGTTGAAGGCGGCGTATTTGGAATCACGACGCACGGGCGCAGAGATGCGTCATCCGATGAACGGGCCGGTTACGTTGAAGTGGAGAAGCTAATGCTTTTTCATTCGACTTGAGGGACACTCAATCGTCTTTGACCAGCCAATCCAGAGCTTCTTCGCGCGTCTTGAAGGTTGGCAATTCACGCTGCGAAAAGATCTTGATGTGTTCGTAAAATATTCGGGGCAGATTCTCCGTTCCTACCCACGCCGATTTCTTGATGTGAGGCCGGTCGAAGACGGTGCTCTCTTTCATGCTGGTAACGGCCTCGCGATCGAACTCAGCGCCGGTGAAATCGGCCAGAAGCAGCACGGAACCTCGCGGCTCTGGCATGACAAATCGTGGAACGAGGCGGGAAATTTTCAACACTTCAGCGGCCGAGCAGTGGGACATGTCGACCAAAAGGATTGCCTTGCCTTGATGCGTGATGAGCCGTATGCGGTCTTCCATAGCGCTCCGAGATGCAGTCGTGGGGAACACAAAGTTGAGAACGTCTGACTCGACAACGAGCCGACTACGTTATAAACCTCCGCGGGCGCGACGTCCAGCGATTCAACACCGCTTTACCACACGAGTTTGAGGCCCCGGTAAAGTTTAAACTTCTCGTCGGGCGTTATAACCGGAATTCGCTCGGATAGCGCCTGAGCAATGATTTGCCGATCGAAAGGATCGCCGTGATGGAGCGGCACCTCGAAAAGCTGGAAAGCGTGGTCGGCCGTATAGGGAAGTATTCGAATGTCCAAATCTTGGACTGCCTGACGTACAGTCGCAACCGACAGTTGCAGTTTGCCTACGGCCACCTTGACCGCGATTTCCGTGAGAGAGATTGTGCTAAGCTCCAAAACATTTTGAGTGTTTTTGAGGGCTGCGGCAGCGCGTCTGCCGAGCCGTTCTGGCGATTCGACTGCATAGATAAGAACCGCTGTGTCCAGAAGCAGACGCATGCTTAGAGACGTCCCGCGAGGAAAGCTTCCGCTTCCTTGTCTGTCATGGGCTTCCACCAGTTTGGATCGAGGATCTGAATCTTGCCTCTCAGCGTGCCCAAGGTTCGTTTCTTGCGGGCAGGCTTCCTGGTGCGCACGATCTCCACTACCGGCACACCCCGACGGCAGATGGTTACCGGCTTTCCGTCTTCGACAGCTTTAATCAATTCCGGCAGCTTGTTCTTGGCATCGGCTACGCTCACTTGCATGCAAGCATTATAGCTATCTGAGATAGCTATAGCAAGAATCAAGGCGGACAGCCTGATCTGCCAGAGAGGACTAGGTCAGCATGGACTCGACCACTCCGTAAGCCTCGGCCAGGGCCGAGTCCAGCGCTGCGGGATCTTTGCCGCCTGCCTCGGCCAGATCGGGGCGGCCGCCGCCCTTGCCGCCGACTTTCTGAGCCACTGGCCCGATTACTTTGCCTGCCTGGATTTTCTGAGTGAGGTCTTTGGTTACGCCCACGATGAGCGAGACATTGCCGTTCGTCGCCGAGCCCAACACTACGACGCCCGATCCTAGTTTGTCGCGGAGTTGGTCGACCAGGGTGCGCATCTGTGCGCGCTCGAGATTGTCCACGCGGTGGGCGAGCACTTTGATGCCGTGAATCTCTTTGATTTTGTCGGTGACCGAGGCGACGGTCGACGAAGCCGACTTCATGCGCGCCTGGTCGAGTTCGCGCTGCAGACGCTTGATTTCGGAGTCTTTTTTGTCGAGTTCGAGTTTTAACGCCTCGGCGGGAGAAGCGGCTTCCGAATGCCCGGCCAAGCTAGCGACTACGTTTTCGAGTTTGTGATCTTTTTGGAAGTGGTGCAGCGAGCCTTCGCCGGTGACGGCCTCGATGCGGCGCACGCCCGACGAAACGCTGCCTTCTTTCAAAACTTTAATCAGGCCGATTTCCCCGGTCGCGTTGGTGTGCGTGCCGCCGCAAAGTTCGGTGGAGAAGTCTCCGATTTTGATGACGCGGACCCGGTCGCCGTATTTTTCTCCGAATAAGGCCATGGCCTTGTATTCGTTAATGGCAACGTCGATCGGCACGTTCTCAATGACTTCGATCTTCTCGTTTCGGAGAACTTCTTTGTTGATCAGGTCTTCGATGTCTTGCAGTTCTTCGTCGGCGACGCCAGTGAAGTGCGAAAAATCAAAGCGCAGGTGGTCGGGCGCGACCAGCGATCCGGCCTGCTTCACATGCTTACCCAGAACTTCGCGCAGTCCGGCTTGCAACAGATGCGTAGCCGTGTGATTGCGCATCGTCGACTCCCGGATTTCCGCGTTTACGACGGCATCAACTTTGTCGCCTATGCGGATCGGTTGTTTGGCGATGACTTGATGCGCGCGTACGCCTTGAATCGGGGAGTAGCAACCCTTCACTTCGGCGACGACGGTGTTGTGATCGTCGCTGTAGAACCATCCCTGATCGCCGACTTGCCCGCCTGATTCCGCGTAGAACGGTGTGTGGTCGAGGATCATCTCGCCTTTGTCTCCAGGCTTAAGTTGCTGCGCGCCTTGGCCGTTGTGGATGATGGCGAGCACTTCGCAGTTGTCCGAGCGGGTCTGGCGGTAGCCTTCGAATTCGGATTTCGGGAGTTGCTGATAAGCGGGGTTCGCGGTCTGCTTGGCTGCGCCTTTCCATGAGGCGCGGGCGCGATCGCGCTGCTCGGCCATCGCGCGGTCGAAACCTTCCTGGTCGAACTCGATTCCCTGGTCGCGAGCTGCATCTTGCATGAAGTCGAGCGGCATGCCGAATGTGTCGTACAGCTTGAAAGCTTCAGGCCCTGATAGTCGGCTCTCTGTGATCAGAGCTTCCAGCTTCTCGAGGCCTACGTTCATGGTGTGGCCAAATCGCGTTTCTTCAATCAGAACAGTTTTCGCTACCCGCTCGGAGGTTTCCTTCAGCTCGGGATACGCATCCTGCATGAGATCGCGAACTGCGAAAACCATTTCATTGAGAAATGGTTTTGTTTGTCCAAGAAGCCGGCCGTGGGTCAAAGCACGGCGGATGATTTTGCGGAGCACATAACCGCGGCCTTCGTTCGAAGGCAGTACGCCGTCGGAAATGAGGAACGTTGCAGCCCGCGAATGATCGGCAATCACTCGTAGCGAAGCTGCGGACTTCGTATGCGCTTCCTTGTCCAGTTCTTTTTTTAGCGATGTCCCTGTTAGTTCCGCCGCTCTTCTGATAAGCGGGATGAACAGATCCGTGTCATAGTTTGAGATCACGCCTTGCAGGACGGCGGTCACTCGTTCTAATCCCATGCCCGTATCGATCGACGGCTTGGGCAGCGGATTCAGTTTGCCGCCGGCGTCGCGGTCGAATTGCATGAAGACCAGGTTCCAGATTTCGACATAGCGTCCGCAGTCGCAGGTGAATGCACAGTCGGTGTGGCCGTGCTCGGATGCTGCCGCACCCATGTCGTAATGAATTTCGCTGCAAGGGCCGCAGGGGCCGGTATCGCCCATCTGCCAAAAATTATCTTTCAGGCCCATCTCGAAAATTCGATCTTTCGGAATGCCCTGGCCCACCCACAGGTCGTAGGCTTCGGCGTCCCGCTGCATTCCGCCTTCGCCGTTGAATACGGTGACGTAGAGTTTTTCTTTGTCGATCCCGAACCAATCTTTGGAAGTGATCAGTTCCCACGCGTAGGCGATGGCATCTTTTTTGAAATAGTTTCCAAAAGAAA
>JBEKGG010000072.1:0-16972 GCA_050012915.1 Terriglobales bacterium
CGCAGCCGTTCCATGTGGCCGAACAGTTTACCGGAGCGCCTGGCCGCTACGTGAAAGTCGCCGATACGGTGAAAGGTTTCAAAGAAATCAACGAAGGCAAGTACGACGACATTCCGGAGCAAGCTTTCTACATGAAAGGCCAGATCGACGAAGTGCTGGAAGCGGCAGAAAAGTTGAAGGCAGTAGCGTAGGAGCAGTCGTTGGTCGTCGGTCGTCGGCCAAAGCCGGCGCTGCGAAGTGTTGCCAACGACCGACGACGAATGACCAACGACAGTATGGCTGACACTTTCCAACTCGAGATTGTCACTCCGGAGAAGATGGTTATCCGGGATGTGGCGGAGGAAATGCAGATTCCCGGCAAGGACGGGTATCTTGGCATCCTTCCGGGACACGCTCCGCTGATCACCGAGCTTGCGGTCGGAGAGATCACTTACCGCAAAGAAAACTACACGCACCATCTTTCGGTAGCCTGGGGATTCGCAGAAGTGCTGCCTGATAAAGTGACCATTCTGGCCGAGACCGCCGAGCGTGCGGAAGAAATTGATGCAAGACGAGCGCAAGAAGCGAGACAACGTGCGGAATCCCACCTCGCCACCTGCAACACTGAAGAGGATTTCAAGCGGACCGGTGGCGACCTGAAGCGCGCCGAGACCAGGTTGGAAGTGGCGGAAAAGAAGTAGTCCTTCGCAGACCGCACCACGAACCGCACATAACAGAACAACATCATCTGGCACTCTCGTGCCAGGGCGACGCACGGGAGTGCTATTACGAACGGACCCCATTCAGAGATAACTTCATTGCTAACAGACGGTGGGGGCAGCGGTGACAAGGTTCTTCACGGAACGCTGGTCTTTGCTCTCGCCGTCTGACCCAAGAATTACCATGACCCAAACGGTGGTTCGCTGTCCCTACTGCGTTCTCGGCGTGCAGTTCAGGCCCATGGTTCCCCATGTGGACGGACGGTTTGTGTGCGAAATGTGCGGCCACGCGTCCGTCGCGGACAGTGCGACTTTCAAATGTTCTTGCCGTCGATGCGGAGAACTACAGTCGTCGCGCACTCACAGGGATGTCAGTCCTATTCTCAAGATCAAGAGTGTCGCGAGTTAAGAGCGGGGTGAGTTTTATCCGTTCGCTTTCGCCACCAGCAAAATCGCTAAGCAATAGAAGACGAACATAAGGCCGAGGTAAAGTTTGGCGCGGCTGCCGGCGCCGGCGAATTCCTTCCACGCTAGCACTCCCCACAACGCCGCGACCATGGGCGCGGACTGGCCAATAGCATAGGAAATCGCCACTCCCGTGAAGTTCGCAGCCACAAGATTGAAAACCATTCCTGTGCCCCAGATCACACCGCCGAGCAATCCGAGCAAGTGCCCGGAAACGGGGCCGCGAAAGAATCCACTGAAACTCACCGGCTCTCCGACCAGCGGCTTGCGCATGAAATAAACATTCCAAACGCAACAGGAGAGCAGCGCGCCGAGAGTCAAAAACACGGCCACGCTGTACGGCCCGAGGGTGTTGCCATGCGTCATCGCATGAGCTACGAACGGCGCCCAGAGCCCCATCAACACTCCGGAGACGATGCACACGAGGATGCTTTTCTGCGACGTGGAGCGGCCCGCGCTGGCCAGACTCCCGTAGGCTTTACCATCCATGATCACGGCAATCACTGCACAGGCGACTCCTGCGGCGAGCAACGCGCCGTTCCCTATTGGTTGCAGGAGATAGCTCAAAACAACGCCGACTACGAGAGCGATTCCAATAGCCACCGGAAACGCGATGGCCAGGCCAGCCATGTCAATCGCGGCAACCAGCAGGAGATTGGCGAGATTGAAAATCGCTCCGCCGATCATCACGGAAACGATATTTGCACTGTCAGCGGAGTGAACATTGTTGAGGAAACTGTTGGCGTCATTTGACGTACTTCCCATTGTGAAAGCGAGAATCAGCGAGATCAGGAAAATGCCGATAGCATAATCCCAATAGAAAAGCTCGAAGCGGTAATTCTTGACGCCCTTGTAAGTATTGGCCCACGATCCCCAGCAGATGGCGCTGGCGATCATCATGATGAGTGCGATGCCCAGGTTATGCGGTGTGAACATTTATTTGTTGGAAGATCAGCGAAGCCTAGCTTCGGGATTTCTGAGTGTCAAGGCCAAAGTGAGTGTGGGAGAGCCTCGGATTCGTGAGACCAGCGCAAATTACCCGCGCTCCGTTTTTCTACATTCTGCCGTACAATTGCCTCGCACTATCGGTGGCAGTCTGGGCCTATAGTTTTCAGTCGGGGAAGCTAAGAATCGTGGTTTTGGCGGAACACATCTAAATGTCGGTGGAGAACAATAAACCTTCCGCGATCGCCGACAACATGGGCGGTAGCGCCCTGCGAGATTCCCATGTTCCCTTGGCATCACTGAATGGACATCCCCTCTTATCCAATCGGGGCATTCCGCTCAATCTGGATTGGGTAAAGCAGGCCCGAGTAAACACCAGCGCGGTGGAACGCCGGGCGCAAACTCACGTCGCGCGGCGCACGGTGAAAAAAGAATGGCAGGCCGCTTGGCTATTGCGCGCAATTACCTGCATGGATCTCACGACTCTTTCGGGGGACGACACAGACGAGCGTGTCCGCCGGTTGTGCGCAAAAGGCCGGCAACCGATTCAGCACGAACTGGTCGACCGCCTGGGGATTGAAGATCTCGGTATTCAAGTGGCCGCGATTTGTGTGTATCACAGGTTCGTCGAAACAGCGCGAAGAGCGCTCGAAGGCAGCAGCGTGCGAGTGGCAGCGGTTGCGACCGGATTTCCCGCGGGATTGTCGCCATTGTCCGAACGCATTGCCGAAATTCGCCGCTCGCTTGAAGCCGGAGCACAAGAGATTGACGTCGTCATCACTCGCGCGCATGTCTTCGGAGGCAGGTGGCAAGAACTTTACGATGAGATCGCCGCCTTCAAACAGGCATGCGGTCCCGCGCATATGAAAGTTATTCTGGCAACCGGGGATCTGCTTACATTGCGCAACGTGGCCCGCGCCAGCTTCGTGGCGATGATGGCGGGTGCGGACTTCATTAAGACTTCGACTGGCAAAGAGCCGACCAATGCCACGCTGCCGGTTGGCTTCGTGATGACTCGCGCTATCCGAGAGTATGCGCAGGAAACCGGCATGGCTGTTGGCTTCAAGGCCGCAGGCGGGATTCGCACCGCGAAGCAATCTACGGATTGGCTGGCGTTGATGAAAGAGGAACTCGGTGTTCCCTGGATGAAGGCGGGCCTCTTTCGGCTTGGGGCCAGCGGTCTGTTAAATGATATTGAGCGTCAACTCGAGCATCACGTGACGGGACGCTACTCGGCGGATTATCGCCATCCCATGGCTTAGCTGTAAAGACGTAGCTGGCTACGTCTCTAGCAGAGCGCATAAAACAAGATGAGCATCGCCGACAAATTTGTTGCTATGGAATATGGTCCGGCGCCCGAGGACGCGAAAGAGGCGCTGAGCTGGCTTGACCAGCACCAGCGCCGTTTCGACCACTTCATTAACGGAACCTGGGTCATGCCCTCTGCTGGAAAATATTTCGATACCGCTGATCCGTCGACAGGCGAAAAGCTTGCGAGCGTTGCGCAAGGTTCGGCCGCTGATATCGACGCTGCCGTCAAAGCTGCGCGTGCAGCTCAGGCCAAATGGCAGGCGCTCACTCCGCACGCTCGGGCGAGATATTTGTATGCCCTGGCTAGACAGGTGCAAAAACACTCTCGCCGCCTAGCCGTGCTCGAAACTTTAGATAACGGAAAGCCCATTCGCGAAAGCCGCGATCTCGACATTCCGCTGGTTGCGCGCCATTTTTATTATCACGCGGGTTGGGCGCAACTTCTGCAGCAGGAATTTCCGGGCTACACGGCTTGCGGGGTCGTGGGACAAATTATTCCCTGGAACTTTCCTCTGCTTATGCTGGCCTGGAAGATCGCGCCCGCGCTGGCCACGGGAAATACTGTTGTATTGAAGCCAGCCGAATTCACGCCGTTGACCGCGCTTGCATTTGCTGAAATCTGCCAGGAAATCGGACTGCCTGCGGGCGTGGTCAACATTGTAACCGGAGATGGTTCTACCGGCGAGGCGCTGGTCAAACATCCTGACGTCGACAAAATCGCATTCACCGGGTCGACGGAAGTGGGCCGCGCGATTCGCAGCGCGACGGCGCAAAGTCATAAGCGGCTTTCGCTTGAACTGGGCGGCAAATCCCCTTTTATCGTTTTCGAAGATGCCGATCTGGACAGCGCCGTCGAAGGCTTAGTGGATGGAATCTGGCTCAATCAGGGACAGGTTTGCTGCGCTGGCTCCCGCCTGCTCATGCAGGAGGGCATTGCCGATTCGCTAATCGCGAAAATACGTGACCGGATGAGCACACTGCGCTTGGGGCCACCGCTCGACAAAGCGATTGACATCGGCGCAATTGTTGCCCAGGTACAACTGGATCGCATTCAGCGGCTGGTGGATCAGGGCGTATCCGACGGTGCAACCTGCTGGCAACCGCAGATGGAAATGCCGTCCCGGGGCCTTTACTTTCCGCCGACTTTGCTCAGCAATGTTCATCCTACGTCGATCATTGCGCAGCAGGAGATTTTCGGTCCGGTGCTGGCGGCGATGACTTTCCGCACTCCGAGTGAAGCGGTCGAGCTTGCCAACAATACTGTTTATGGTCTGGCGGCTTGCGTGTGGAGCGAAAGCATCAATATCGCGCTGCACATTTCGGCACAGCTCAAAGCCGGCGTGGTATGGGTGAATTGCACGAACCTGTTTGACGCTTCTGTGGGCTTTGGCGGCTATCGCGAAAGCGGATACGGCCGGGAAGGCGGCAAGGAAGGCTTGCTGGAATATCTGGAGCCGACTTGGTTTAAGAATGCACCCGCTCTCCCGGCCGCGAAACCCGTGGAAGCTTCTGAGATCCTGACGGAGCCTGCGTTTTCCGCTGTCGACATCGACCGCACTGTTAAGCTCTACATCGGGGGCAAACAGACGAGGCCGGATTCGGGCTACAGCATGGAAGTCCGGGGCAAGAATGGCCAACTTCTCGGCGAAGTAGGACTGGGCAATCGCAAGGATATTCGCAATGCAGTCGAAGCGGCTCGCAAAGCCGCAGGCTGGACGAAAACTACAGCGCACAATCGCGCCCAGGTTCTTTATTACATGGCTGAAAACCTGTCGCAACGCCGCACCGAGATTGGTCACCGGCTGGCCTCTGCTGTGGGAGAATCGCAAGCCGTGGCGGAAGTGTCCTCTGGCATCGAACGTATTTTCTCTTACGCCGCCTGGGCCGATAAATTTGATGGCGCGGTGCACAGTCCACCGTTTCGCAGTATCGCGATTGCGATGAATGAGCCGATTGGAACTATCGGCATCATCTGCCCGCTGGAAGCGCCGTTGCTCGGATTTCTTTCTTTGGTCTTGCCGGTGATCGCGATGGGCAATACGGCGATCGTTGTTCCTTCGGAAACTTATCCGTTCATCACCGGAGACCTTTACCAACTCTTCGACACTAGCGATCTGCCCGGGGGCGTGGTGAATATCGTCACGGGATACTCGTCGCAATTGCTCAAGACTCTTGCTGAGCATGATGATGTCGATGCGGTTTGGTGTTTCGGGGATGAAGCCAGCGCCGCGGCGGCGAAGTCGTACTCAGTCGGAAATTTGAAGCAGGTCTTTACCAACGAAGGCCGCCCGATCGACTGGTTCGACGTGAAGCAAGGCGAAGGGCGATGGTTTCTGCAGCACGCGACCCAGGTGAAGAACATCTGGGTTCCCTACGGCGAGTGAAAACTGCTTTTCACCACAGAGACACAGGGTCACAGAGAATAAAATAAACAAGAAGGTTTCTCTGTGACTTTGTGGTGATAGATTTCTGAATTATGGCGAAACGTCCGCGGATTGCCGTCATTGGCAGCGCAAATATTGACTTGACCACTTTTTCCGACCGCTTTCCAAAGGCGGGAGAAACAATTTTTGGTCAGAAGTTCGATCTTGGATTCGGCGGCAAAGGGGCGAATCAGGCGGTCGCTTCCCGGCTTTGCGGTGCTGAGGTGTTTATGATCGCCCGCGTGGGCAGTGATTTATTCGGCCCGGCGACGATCGAGAACTTTAAGAAACTTGGGATCGACACCACCCACGTGAGGCAGATCGAAGGAGCCTCCAGCGGCGTCGCCCCAATTTTCGTCGAGCCCAACGGACAAAATCGGATTCTCGTCGTGAAGGGCGCGAACGATCTACTGAAGCCCGCGGACGTAGACGCCGCGTCCGAATTGCTGAAGACTGTCGATTGCATGGTCCTGCAGTTTGAAATTCCGCTGGAAACTGTTTACTGCAGCGTCGCTTTTGCGCGTAAGAACGGCATTCGGTGTATCGTCAATCCTGCGCCCGCGCAGCCTGTCGATTTAAACGCCCTGGCTGGACTCGATTATTTCGTTCCCAACGAAAGTGAAGCGGCGACGATCAGTGGAATGCCAGTGCGCAACGTTGAGGGCGCGAAGAAATGCGCCGAGAAACTGCTTGCTGGCGGCGTCACGAGGGTGATCATTACTTTGGGCGCTAATGGCTCCCTCTTGGCCGGCGGCGAAAACGTGGAACACGTTCCCGCGTTTAGAGTGAAGAGCGTTGACAGCACGGGCGCGGGCGATGCATTTATCGGCAGCTTCGCCGTGTTCCTGGCAGAAGGTTTATCTGAACGCGACGCCGTCCGCCACGCTAATCTTTATGCCGGACTTTCTACCACTGGCGTAGGCACACAAAAATCATTTTACGATCGCACTCGTTACGATGCCGAGTGGGTCAAGCACAGCGAAGCCTAACCTGCCATCGCCACAGCGCGAGCCCTTGTCTCAAATCTCCACGAAAAATCTTGACTTTGATTCGCTCCTACAGTTAGATGGTTCGCATCGCAATCGGGAACCTCCAAACCTTAGTTGGGAAACGCGAGTCCGCTCGCCATTCGTCGGGCGCGCGAAGGGAGAAATCGATGTCGAGCAAGAGAGCTCTGCTAGTCGTTTTCTGTTTTGTTGTATTTCCCATCTGTCCACTTCTGTACGGCCAATCCAACGGAAGTTTTTCGGGCACGGTTACGGATAAAACTGGATCGGTAATTTCGGGGGCCACGGTACGAGCTACGCTGCAAGCCACCGGCGCAACCCGCGAGTCGAAGACGGACGATTCAGGACACTACCTCATGCCTTTGCTGCCCATCGGGGATTATACGATTCGGGCGGAATTCCAGGGTTTTCAACCCGCCGAAGAGAAAGATGTTCGGTTGCAGGTGGATGAGCATCGGGAACTGAACTTCACGCTGGCTCCCGCTTCGGTCACCGAAAAAGTCGAAGTAAGCGCGACGGAGGTCGCGGTCGAAACCGCCAACCCGACCCTGGGTCAGGTGATTACCTCGCAGCAAGTAGCCCAGCTTCCCTTGAACGGCCGCAACTTCGTACAACTAGCGACCCTGACTCCGGGGACGACGGCGGAAACCAATCCAAATAGTTTCTTCAATGGCGCTGCCAGCAGCGAAGCTTCGACGCGCGGATCTTTTTCGCTTTCTGTCGGTGGATCGCGCGCTCAGAGCACCGATTGGATGCTGGACGGCAACGACAATAATCAGCTGGACGAGGGCGGTATCGCTATTTTTCCCAACCTTGACGCGGTTCAGGAGTTTAAGGTCCTCACTTACAACTACTCGGCGGAATATGGAGAACGCGCGGGTCCAACGGTTCTGGTCACAACCAAATCGGGATCGAACCAATTTCATGGCAGTCTGTTTGAGTATTTTCGGAACACCGACCTTGATGCCCGCAACTATTTTGCTCCCAGCAAAAACAAGTTTAATCTGAACCAATTTGGCGGATCTTTAGGCGGCCCAATCCAGAAAGACAAAACATTTTTCTTTCTTGACTACCAGGCCAAAATGCAGCGTCTCGGCGTACCTTTCACCGGTCTGGTTCCAACCACCGCGATGACAACTCCCGACGCCGCCGGTGATTACAACTTTAACCTGGATCCGTTCGGCAACCCGCGCGGATCGAGCGCCTTCCCGAATCTCAGCAACCCATATTCTCAAGCGCCCTTCCAATGCGTTCCCGGAACCGAGACTCCCGAACCTGTCGCTCCGAATGGAAGCCAGACTGCGGGCGCCGTCTGCAACACAATTCCGGCGGCCTTGGTCAATCCCGTCGCCGCAAAAGTGATTCAACTTTATCCGACCCCGAATGCGGCTAACCTGGCTTCGGGTTACAACTACGTGAATCAGCCAGTCAGGAAACTCAACGAGGGGACTGGCGATATCCGCGTCGATCACAATTTTTCTACAAAGGATTCGATTTTTGGCCGCTTCAGCTATGATCAGGCCACGAACTTTGTGCCGGGAGGCTCGCCCAGCTGGGCTGAAGTCAATGCTTTTGGCAGCAACCAGTACATCGACAATCACGGGCGCAACGCCGCGATTTCGGAGACACACCTTTTTTCTGATCGCACAATCAACCAGGCCAGCTTCGGATTCAACCGGATATTCAACCATATTCTCTCATTCGGCACGGGCTCGTGCGAAGCCGCAATAATCGGCATTCCCGGTGCTAACTTAGGAAGCCACTGCGATGGTATTACCGGTTACCCGGCGAGTTTGAACCAGTCAGACAAGGACTGCATCAGTTGCGGTATGACTTCGTTTCAGATGACCAACTACATGTCGCTGGGAGATCGTGGTTACGCACCCTACCAGGGCGGAACCAACGTCTTCTCCGTTTCCGACACGCTGGACCTGATTCGCGGCAAACATAACATCAGGTTCGGAGCGACCTACCGTGCCGAGGAAATGAACATACGTAATAACGCTTTCCAGGACGGTTTCGTCACTGAGGTCGGCGCATTCGAAACCACTGGCGACAACATGAGTGATCTTCTGCTCGGAAGTATGGGATCGTTCGCGGCTCACGATCAGACGTTCCTTGGGGGGACGGTCGGCCGCCGCGAGAAATTGATTCGCCCGTTTGTCCAGGATGATTGGCGCGTTACCCCGAATATGACATTCAACATCGGACTCGCCTGGGCTCTGGCTACGCCAGAAACCGAAGTCGAAAATCGCCAGGCAAACTTCGATGTTCAAAACCTGAAATGGTACGTGCCGGCGGGGAGCCCCGGGCTGGCCGGCTGTACCAGTTGCATCAGTTCCAACAACCGTGCCGGCATTGAGTTTCAGAGAGGCGCTGTGGAACCGCGCCTCGGGTTTGCTTGGAAGCCGACAAGCAGCGACAAGGTTGCAATCCGCGCGGGTTACGCGATATTCCACGATTCCGCATGGAATCAGGGCGGGCAAGGTTTGTGGCAGAATCCGCCATACTATGCGGAGGTGGATCCGGCCACAGGCTTTTGCGCCGCGCCTGGTGCTGCCGGCTGTGGGCTCTCAAACGGGTTCTTGTTTCCACCAACCAACCCTCAGCCAGGTTCCACTGTCGCAGTTCCGGGCGGTTACGTTTACAACGCCCCAGTTAATCCGAGCGCTTACACTGGCACCATCCAGTCCATGAATCGTAATTTCGTACAGGGCATGGTTCAGCAATACAACCTCAACGTGGAATACCAGATGCCCGGTGATGTGGTGCTGACCACCGGATATGCCGGCTCGCATAGCACCCGCATCCTTGTAAGCCAAGTGAACGAAAACTTGAGCTCTCCGAGCGCCTGTGGCGTGGTGCCCGGTTATACCCTGGGCTGCGGCTTTCCATCGTTTCCTTACGCAGCGCCGTTCCAGGCGGTTGACAGCAACAACAGCGACGGCTCAGCCCGTTATGATTCTCTCCAGATTAAGGCCGAGACTAAGAACGTACACCACGGGCTCTACGCTTTGCTGGGCTACACGTGGTCCCGCACCTTCGATTCTGGCATGCCTGACGGTCTGGGCAGTAATCCTGGCGCACTGTACTGGCCTCTGCCCGGAGCCCAGGGCCTTGATTGGAGTTTGTCTCAACTGAACCTCAACGACGTTTTTACCGCCAGCGTCTTGTACGAGCTGCCCTTCGGCAAGGGCAAGCAATTTGGCAATAATTGGAACGGGGCTACCAATGCGGTGTTGGGAAATTGGGAAGTCAATGTGATAGAAAGGGCCGAATCCGGCTTCCCGCTCTTCGTGGTCGATAGCGCCGATGAGTCTGGCGTCTTTTTCATGTACAACGGACTCGTCGTGCAGCGTCCGAACGAGGTCGGCGATCCCAACCAGGCTGGTCCAGTTGCAGCCAATCCGAGTTGCGTCGCGCCGGCCAAAATTCACACGCATGCCAATTGGTTTAATCCGTGCGCTTTCGAGCAAGCGCCTGCAGGAGAATTGGGAGACGCTGCTCGTGCGCCCGTTTCCGGCCCCCGTTATGTGGACACCGATTTTTCAGTAATCAAACATTTCCCGCTCCCGTGGGAGAACATGGGATTGGATTTCCGGGCGGAGTTCTTCAATCTGTTTAATCACCCTCATTTTTTTCTCCCGGGCCTCGCCGGTACGGGAGAACAGGACATCAACACGCCCAGCAGTTTCGGGGTAATCAGTCAGACAGTTAATCAGACAACGAACGACGCGCGCTCGATCCAGTTTGCACTTAAGTTGAGGTTTTAGGGTGGGTGGAGTTGGGGATGATTGAAACGGACATTGCCGCGTCTTCCGGTCAGTAGCATTTCAATCGCGGCTCGGTTCCTGGAGTTTGTTCCCGCAAGGTATACACGAACTGCTGGACCTCGCGGCGGTCATGGTCGGCCTGCTCGGCTGTTTTCTTTGCTTGCTCCCGGTAAATTTGCAGCTCAGCTTGCGCTTCCAGCTTGTCTCCGGCGCGGCTGTAGGCCTGCGCTAGGCGATAATGCGCCTCCTCTGACTGCGGATTGGCTTTGATTGCTTCTTTGTAAGCAGAGATTGCCTTGGTGGACTCGCCCCGTTGCGAATAGAGAATGCCCAATTGCAAATATGCAGGAGCCAGCTTGGGATCGAGACGCACGGCCTTTTCCAGCAACAACTCGGCTTGGACCAAATTGTTGGCGTCTTGCGAACCATCCTGCTTCGAAAGAACCAGCGCGTAATAGTAGTTGGCCAGGGCATTGTCTGGTTGGAGCCTTACAAATCGTTTCAGCCGCACCAGCACACAGTCTGACAGCATGGCTTCGACACTTTGCACTTTTCCCAGAAAGAGGTATGGGCTGGGGTCAGCGGGATTTATGTCGGACGCTTCGCACAGACGATGGGCAGCCTGCTCGTAAGCGCCGCGAGCGTACCAAGCCACACCGGTGCCGGTTAGCATTCGAGCGGAACGCGGAAACAGACGATTCCCCTGGGCAAAGACTTCTATCGCCGGCTCGAATGCGCGATGCAGCAGCAGATCGGTTCCCCAATCGAAGAGATTAGGCTCGCTTGGGTTGAACTCGGCCGCTCGCTGGTACTCGTGAACTGCATCGAGAGGATTGCCCAGCTTTTCTTCGACGTTTCCCAGCAGGTGATGAAGTTCGGCTTGCTCCAGAGCGGTTCTGTTCGGCGTGACCAAAAGCGCTTGAGCGTCGGTGCGAGCGCGTTCGTATTGACCGGTGTCGACGCGAGCTAGCGCGAGTTCGTAAGCGTTTTCGTAGTCGGTGGGATTGACTTGAGAAGCCCGTTCGAGATACGCAATCGCTTCCCCCGCCTTCCCGTCGTCAACTAACACTTTTCCTAGCCGGTAGTTCAGTTCAAAGTTGTCAGGTTCGCGTTCGACCTGCGTGCGTAGAGACTGCTCCGCCACAGCGCTTGATGAAGGTGAAGCAATTGCCGAACTGGATTCCGTTTTCGCGGGAGCACCCAACGCAGCCGTTTCCATCGCCAGCGATTCTGTGGTCCGCAGAATCGCCTCGGAGCCATGCCCGCCGGGATTCGCAGCATCGGTGACGCCGGCGACCGTGAACTGAGGCTCATCGAAATACTGCGGCTTTTCTGATCCCGCAGTTCCGGAGGATTTTCCCGGCGAATTGTTCGGCGCGGAAATCGCTGACTCGAGGGTCAGATCAACTTTCTTCGTCTCGCGCGGACCAAGCACGCAGGGCCCGAAACTCGCGCTGGCGTATCCCGACATTTCCGCGCGGAGGTTATAAACGCCGTCGTTTAACGCTGAAAATCGATAGCTACCTTTCAAATCTGTGCTCGTAGTCAAAGTCTGAGTCCCGTCCTCGGTTCGCAGGTAAACGGCGGCCGCGCCAACCGCGTGGCCGTGCGAATCCAACACGGATCCATACAATGTGGCAGAGCCCGGTTGATCCTGCGACTGTCCTTGAGCGGACCGTACCGGAATCAGGAATGCAGAGAGACACGCAACGACTGAGAGGACGCGATTTGTGCGACGAGTTCGGCTGATCGAGTAAGCAGGCATCGAATGGCAAAATGGCATCGTCTTGCGTTCGCCATTCTAGATGCCGGGACTGCGATCCGCAATCGACTTATAATGGCGCAGTTAGTTCGAGGTGAAGATGAAATTCCGCCCGCGCTGCATATTAACAACTGCGGTTCTGCTGATGACATGCGCCATCTCGTGGGGACAAAAGCGAAAGATCATCATCGACCAGGACGCCGCCGGCCCCGCCGGAACCGACCAGCAATCGATTTTATTACTGATCCAGTCTCCGCAGACCGAAGTGTTAGGCATCACGGTTGTGACCGGCGATCAGTGGCTTAAGGCAGAAGTGGCTCACACCTTGCGCATGCTCGAAATCATCGGACGAACCGATATTTCAGTCGTGCCTGGCGCGGAGTATCCGCTGGTGCGGCGCAAAGAGGAAACGGAACTTTGGGAACAACGTTATGGCTCGGTAGCGTGGATGGGAGCGTGGACGCCGCGGTTTTATCATCCGCCCGATGACTTGGGAGACATCCCGGAAGGCAAGCCGACTACTAAGCCCGCGACCGAAGACGCAGCCCATTTTTTGATTCGCATGGTCCACCAATTCCCCCACGAAATAACGATTTACGAGGGCGGGCCAATGACCAACTTGGCCTTGGCGATCTCGATCGATCCCGGATTCGCAGAGATGGCGAAAGAACTTATCTTCATGGGAGCTAGCTTGAACCCGCAGACTACCGATCCCGAGTTTGTCGATACTCCGCGGCGCGAATTCAACCTCTGGTTCGATCCGGAAGCATCTCACATTGTGCTGCGCGCACCCTGGAAAAAGATCGTCTGCACGCCGGTAGACATTTCGGTAAAAACAAGACTGACTCCAGAACTTATCGACCGAGTTAAAGCGGGCAATTCCCCTGCCGCGCACTATATCGGCCAATATACCCACCTGCACGGCGAATACAACTTTCTATGGGATGAGTTGGCCGCCGCTGCCTGGCTGGATCCCAGTCTGATCACGAAAAAAGAAACGCGCTTTATGGATGTGAATCTGGACAAGGGTTACAGCTACGGGGACACGACTACCTGGACGGATTGGGACAAGCCCAAGATCGAGCTCCAACCCGTCGAAGTACAGGATGACCTGGATACCGAGAAATTCTACAAAATGTTCGTGGGGCTGCTGACCGCACCGACGCCGCCGAAGTAGCAGGTGGCGAGATTCGTTTGACGCTACATCCGCTTAAAATCCTGGCGGACGCTCACCCATTACTCGAAAGCTGCGCTCCAGCGCGAGCCCGGCGCTTGCCAGGGTGCCTTCGTCAAAGAGGCGCCCGATAAGCGTGACCCCGTGAGGCACTCGGCGGGGAGGAGAAAACGACGGAAGCGGCATGCTCGGGTCGGGTGCCCAATCGCTTCGCGCGCGCGACACTTCAACGAACCCCGCATGCAGCGTGAGCGATGGATGCCCTGTGAAATTGGTGATGGTGAGCATTTCGTCGCGCAGCGAGGGCACCAGGAGCAGATCGACTTGCGAGAAAACACGCGCCATCTCCTGTGCCACTTTGCGTCGAAGCCGGTCGGCCTGCACGAAATCGACCGCAGAAAGAAATCGGGCCTCACGAAAAATATTAGGCCAGGCGTCCGGCGTCTGGACTCGCAGCCGATCCATCCCGCCATTAAGCCCTAGCTCTTCAAACGCTGCTGCTCCTTCGGCGAATAGAATCAAATTGAGAGAACCGTAAGGCCAATCCGGAATCGCAGCCTCAACTGGAATCATCCCCACTTTCTTAACTGTATCCAGAGCGTCGCGGTCCACATCGGTCGCCGGACGCTCATTCATCCACGCAGGAAAATATCCTACGCGCAATCCTTGAACGTTTGCACTCGCGTCGAAATCAAGTTTGCTGGGCACGCTGTCAACGTCGCCAGCGTCCGGCCCGGAGATGGCCTGCAATACCAGCATTGCGTCCTCAACGCTGCGGGTCATGGGACCAAGTTTGTCGAGAGACCAGCACAGCGTCATCGCCCCCGTGCGTGGCACGCGCCCGTACGTGGGACGCAGTCCGGTAACCCCGCAGCGCATGGACGGGCTCACGATGCTGCCGCCGGTTTCACTCCCGATAGCGAAGCCGACCAATCCGGCGGCCGTGGCCGCGCCCGGCCCCGCGCTCGATCCAGATGCTCCTTCTTCCGGCAGCCATGGATTCATGGTTTGCCCGCCAAACCAAATGTCGTTGAGCGCCAGCGCACCCAAGCTCAGCTTCGCGACCAGCACGGCGCCGGCGTTGTGCAGACGCTTCACCACTGCGGCATCCTCCGCGGGTACGCGGTTTCGGAAAGGCTCGGCGCCGTAGGTAGTAGGAATTCCGGCGGTGTCGAGAAGATCTTTCGTTCCCCATGGAATGCCATGGAGCGGCCCGCGGTACTTGCCTGCGGCGATCTCCTCATCGGCTTGCTTGGCTTGAGCAAGCGCGAGTTCAGGCGTGAGTGTGATCACACATTGCAGCTTCGGATTGAACCGCTGCAACCGTTCAAGATAAATGTTCGTGAGCCGTTTTGAGCTCAGTTTTCGAGTCTCGATCCAACGCGAAAGCTGCGTGACCGAAGCGAAGGCAATGTCGTCGTCATTTGTCGGTAACGGACCCGGATCGGCGTGGCTGCGCACGAACCGATCGCGCTCTGGAAGGATTCTCTGGCCGGGCAGCACCGGGTCCCAGCGCGAAGCAGGCGCGAGCGTGGGTTCGAACGCCAGCTTGCGAGGACCTGTCCGCCGCTCATACAACCCGGCCATCGTCTTTCGCCAACTGGCCGCAGCCATCGCTCGCTCGGCGTCGGTCAACGAGATCTGCACGAGCTTTTCGGCTTCAGCGAAAGTGGAAACCGTTACCTCGGGTCCGACAGCAGGCCCGGTGCCGAACGCGGATGGAGAACCTGGCGGCAGATCTGTGGACATCTGAGCCTTGCTGAGAGACGCGGCGGCGGCTCCCAGAAGAGTAAGAGATGTAGCCGCCAAGAACTGTCTGCGCGATTTAGACATGAATCCTCCGCATCGCATTTTAACCCGTGCGTGGCAAGACATCCTCGCGAGCAAACTCGCGCAACACTTCACGAACTATTGGGGCAGTTGTTCCAGCATCTTCTGTGCCGATGCATCATCAGGGCGCTGCTTGACCAGCTCAAGAAGAACATTCCGCGCCTTTTCGGGCGCACCTTCGAGGGCGTATACACGAGCCAGGTTTAGATACGATTGATCGAACTGAGGTGCGAGCCGGATGCATTCTTCGAAACTGGCGACCGCCTCGTCGCGTCGCCGCGTGCGCAGGTAAAGCACGCCGAGATTATTCAAAGCCTCGGGATACACCGGGCGGAGCTTCAGCGCTCTCTGCAGATAGTCGTAGGCGTGGTCGTTGTCATCCATTTGCGCGAAGACCATCGCCAGGCTGTAGTTCGCCTCCGGGTCCTGAGGTCCAACTGCGACTGCGCGCTCCAGCACTTTGCGAGCTTCGGCCCAATGCTTCTGCTGACGGTAAGCGTTTCCCAGGTTTTCGAGGGCAATCAAATGGTCGGGACTCAGCCGCAGAGCCTCCTCGAAATATGGAATCGCTTCCTCGGTTCGCCCTTCGCGCGTGGCCAGCAGGCCAAGATTGTTCCAGGCATTCGGCAAAGTTTCGGGATAGCTGGCGTGAGCCTTTATCGCGCGTTCAAAGCTTTCGCGCGCTTCCCTGCTCTTTTCCTGCTTCAGATACACGCTCCCCAGGCCGTACAGCGCTTCGGCGCTCGATGGACTATCGCGCAACGCCAACTTGAATGACGCTTCCGCCTCTTCGAAATAGCTTTTTTGAAAATAGACCGAACCATAGGAAAGATAATTGCGCCGGAACTCCGACGTCTCACTCACTCCGGGAAACGGCAGCGCTTTTGCCAGTCGTTCTGCCGCAGATTGTGGAATCTGCCGAAAGTCCTGTTCGACGTGCTCGGCATTTATCGGACCCTGGTAGATCTTGACGATGTCTCCCTTGTCGCTAATGAGAAATGATGTCGGAAGACTGAGGTCGCGGTGCCGGTCGAACAAGTAGCGATAGAGAATGTTATAGATGCCGGCCACATCGTCTGATCCACGAAGGACAGGAAATGAAAGATGAAGCTCGCCAGCCAGAGCTTGAGCTTTTTCGGAGTTGTTAGTATCGTCGACGTTCACCGCGAGCAGTTGAGGTCGAGGGTTCATCGAATCCGTGGCGGCCCAGCGTTTGTAAACTTGATTGAGGACTTTCAAGTCTTCCCGCCAATCAGTTGATCCTGTGGCCCAGAAATTGAGCACTACTGTTTTGCCGCGAAACGCGGACAGTGTCTGAGTCTTTCCACTCAAGTCGGGAAGAGAAAAATCCGGCGCGGAGACCGGCGCCAGGAGCCAAGTTTCAATCGTCGCGCGGAGTGCCTCGATGTCTTTCTGAGTATTGTTTGCGTCGCGCGTTTTTTGGGATGGCACGGATTCAGCAGCACCGACCCCCATACTCTGAGGGGTTGACCTGAACGCCTCGACTTTATAAGACTCCGACCCTTCCTCAACCCATACGCGATGATCAATCGGAAGATCACGGAACTCCTGCACCAACCCGCT
>JBEKGG010000073.1:0-16914 GCA_050012915.1 Terriglobales bacterium
GCTCTTGCGGAGCCGCAGATTGCGCACGTTATAGCTGAGAGGGATCGCCATTTCTATTTTCGTCCTTAAGGTCTCTCGTCCTTTGTGTACCTTCGTGTCCTCTGTGATTGATGAAGTTCAAATGCTAGAACCACAAAGGACACGAAGGATTTCATCCGATGTGCCGCAAGCCATCCACAATATTGACCTTCGCCGCATGGTAGGAAGGGATAAACGAGCTGACCAAACCCACCACCGCCGCAATCACCAGCGCCGCCCCGATCGTCAATGGCGTGACTTTCATCCCCGTGAAATAGCCACCCTGTGCCGCCATTCCGGTCACGATGAAGTAGCAGAGGATCGAGCCCAGAAACCCTCCCACGAGCGCGAGCGAGATCGCCTCGCCGACGAACAATCCCAAAATACTGTTGCGGGTAAATCCCAGTGTCTTCAACACCGCGACTTCCCGCGTCCGTTCGCGAATCGACATCGCCATCGTATTCGCCGACACCAGCAGAATCGTAAAGACCACCGCCAGGCAAATACTCATGATGAAAGCCTTGATGTTGCCCAGCATTCCAATGAAGCCCAGCTGGAAAGCATGTTCGCTTTCGGTTTTCGTCGGACGGTCGGCGTTGCGGAATTCCTCGTCGATGGCTTCAGCCACGGCAGGAACGGAATCCGGCGAATCGGCCAGAACTCCGAAGAATCCTTCCCAGCCCTTCAGCTTGGGAAAGCCTTCGTCAATGTAGTCCTTATTGAAATAAATCGACTGACTGGGATCTGGCGGCGTGAAGATTCCACGAATCGTCAACTCCAGGTTGACAGGAAAAATCTTTCCCGTAATGTTCAATCGGTCCCCAAGTTTCCAGTGAAACTTGTTGGCTAAGCCCGCGTCCACAACCGCGCCAGCTCGATCGTGCTGCCAGGCTTCAAGTTGGTCCGCAGGTATTTTGAATTCCGGGTAAACCTTAAAAAGTTCCTGGGGATCGGTGCCGAACTGGGCGAAGTAGTGTTCCGGCTTGTCGTCTATATATTGCCCGCCAAACCATTGCTGATTCACGACCTCCTTCACGTGAGGGACGACCTGAATCTTCTGCCGGTAATAGCTGGGTAAATCGAACACCAGCGAAACCTTGTGGCGCACAATCAGGCGCTGCGCCGACTCTTCGCTGGGCTTGCTGTCGTAGAAACTCCGCCAGATAGTAATCAGAAACGTCAGTAGCAAAAGCGAGCCGCCAATGCTCAGGACAGTCAGGATGCTGCGGCGCTTGTTGCGGAACGCGTTCTTCGTGACGAAACGGGTCAGAGTCATGTTCAAACTCCGGGAGGAAACCTGTTTGCTTACGACAGCCCCAAGATACTTGTAAGCATAGCCGATGAATGCAAACCCGGACAACTTAGTCGTGGCTCAGTTTGATTTGTCATCCCGAGCAAGCGTTCTTCGCGCAGCGAGGGATCTAGGCGAGCCGCGCGATGCGTCGCGTACTTTGCGACGCAATAGTCGCGCGTTTGGCTCGCTCCCTCGTCAAACTGAGCCACTACCGGACAACCTCGGCGCCTTCTCAATCCCAGCATCGCCGACTTGGACTGCAGATACCAGTGGAGATCGTCACCGGCACAGAATGACAAATGTCATAGCGCTAGCCTATGTCCCACGCTCAAACAACGGGTGCCCCGTCCTTCTCGCGTTCTGTGCGAGAGGGCGGGGCTTTTAACTGCATCGCGGGCCCAAAGCTCCGTAGCTCGGAACTTCTCGTCCGGGTACTAAAGTTTCCTCAGTCCGCCCCGCAATCGAATTTACGAGCACTTTCGTAACTCCACTTCCGCCCTACTCCCGGACTATCCTGATCACGTCACTTCCCCCAAGGACACGCCCGAGGTATTCCGCACACCGAGGGAAAGTCCCTGTTTGTCTTCATGAGGCTACGAAGATAATGTCGAACAAAATCGGGCGTTTCGAAATACTCAGCGAGATCGCGCACTCGGACACAATTTCCGTTTACAAAGCCACGGACCCGGAGAGCGGACAGACCGTGGCGTTGAAGACTGTCAAACTGGAAGCGCTGGGTGAGCAGGCGCCCACTCTCGTGAAAAACCTTCTGGAAGAAGCCGCCGCCAGCAAGGTTCTCAACAGCCACAATATTGCCGTTCTCAACGGAGCCGAAGAAGTCGATGGAGTTTTCTGCGCTTCTTTGGAATATGTGCAGGGCAACAGCGTAGCTACCATGCTGGCCCGCAAAGAAGGATTCTCCATCTGGGACCTGCAGGACATCGCGCGCCAAACCTGCCAGGGCCTCGACCACGCCCATGCCAAGAACCTCGTGCATTACACTCTTGAGCCCGCGAAGATTATGGTGTCGTGGGACGGCACCGTAAAAGTTCTGGGATTCGGAATTTCTACCATGAGCGCCTTTGCCGCCCAGGCCTCGGGTAGCGCTCCCGAAGTTCTGCATTACATGTCGCCGGAACAACTGCGCGGAGATCCGCTTGCCGCGCCTTCCAACATTTTCAGCTTAGGCGCAATTTTTTATGAGATGGTCACCGAGCGCAAGGCCTTCGACGGCGAAGACGCAGATCAGGTCCGCCAATCGATCTTGGAAATGACTCCAGTCGCTCCCGATCAGATCAACCGGAAGATTCATCCAGCGCTCAGCCAAGTCATTATGAAGGCGTTGTCGAAAGCGCCCGAGGAACGATATCAGTCTGGACAAGATCTGGTAAACGATCTGGAAAGATGCAAGGAAAGCGCCACCAAGGCCGCGGCCGCCGCGAAACCAGGGCAACTTGCGCAAAAAGGTCCTGCTGCGCAGAAATCCGCGCCAGCCGCCAGCGCACCTGCAATCAAACCGGCGTCGCCGGCCATGACTTCACCACCGAAACCTGCGATCAAACCGCAGGCACCAGTACCGCCTCCGGCAAGCAAACAAGTTACACCACCGCTCGCAACCAGGGCAGCGGCAGCTGGACGGGGCGCCGGAAACGACAGCGCCACGAGCGCCAGCGGTCTCATTACGCCGAACCTCGATCAGGCTGCGCCGGTCATCAACAATTCTGAAAGCGGCGTTGAGACCTTCTCGGTCGAATCGTTTTCCGGATCATCTGTGAACATGTCTTCGGCAACCATCGTCGAGCCCGAGGTCGAAGCTCCAAAAATCAACGTCGATCCCATGATGTCCGAAGGCCCGAAACCCGGCGCAGCCGCGACTCGCAGTTTTTCCGAGATCGATGAACTGCCGCCTCTCAAAGAAGTACGCATTGCGCCACCTCCGCGGCCGCCTGTAGAAGAAATCCGCGAGCCCGATCCCGTGCACGCCGCGGTTTTCAAGAGTGCGGATGCTCCGGAAAAGCCGAAAGTCCAGCCGCGCGAGGTCGCAAAAAAAGCAGTTTCTGAGATCAAGAAAACCCCGCCGCAACTCTTCATGGTTTCAATCGCGGCCGCCATCATCATTATTTTGGCGGTTGTGGCCGCGATCGCATGGCATATTCACTCCGAGAATGCCGACGACGACTCCACCCCCGTGCAGACGCCAGCTCCAGCTGCGAGCGCGACCACCCAGCCGAGCGCAAGCCCGGCGCCCGAAACCCCCGCAGCAAACCAAAATACAACCCAAGTCGAACCCGAAGCTGTCACCGTGGCGCCTCCGCCGGTCTCGGTACAACCGAAATACAACAATAAAAAGAAAGCCAAGCCCAACAAACCCGTTGCTCCGACGATTGTTCCCGGACAGCTAAGCGTCACTTCAACCCCCGCTGGCGCGCAGATCCAGATCGATGGACAAAGCGATCCCTCCTGGGTTACGCCCTTTAACCTCCCCGGACTCAATCCCGGGCAGCATACTGTGACCATCAGCAAGCCCGGTTATGCAGCGGAAAACCGCACTATTGACGTCGGCTCGGGGAGCAAGTCGTTTGTCAGCGTACAACTCGCACAACTCACAGCTACGGTCTCAGTAACCAGCGAGCCCGCGGGAGCGGCTATCTGGATGGATGGCAAAGATACCGGCCGCGTCACTCCCGCGCAGTTCTCCGTGGACCGCGCCGGAAATCACAGCTTCGTGTTCAAGAAGCAGGGCTACCTCGATGAAAGCTCCACGGCGAATCTCCAAACAGGGCAAACCGTCCGCTTGGCACAGAGCCTGAAGGCGCTGGGCAACACCGATGACATCAAAATGGGCGGCAAGTTCAAGAAGCTCTTTGGCAACGGTGACACTTCCGGAATGGGCGCAGTCAGCATCAAGACGTCGCCCAAGGGCGCTCAGGTCGCGATCAATAACCGCATTCTTGATAAGAATTCCCCGGTAGATTTGTACCTCGATCCTGGCAACTACGTACTCGACATCACGCTGTCGGGATTTAAGAGCATTCATAAAGTCATCACCGTCGAGAAAAACGGCAAAGTCGCAATCGAAGAAAGCCTCGACCGCGAATAAAATAATGGAAGGCGGCCGTCCCCGCCCGTCCAACTGTAGAGACGTTGCTTGCAACGTCTCCCCCACCGCAGTTCTGTCCCCGAAGGTGTTAGACTCTGAAGTTTTCCTAATGCCCCTGCAGGAGAAGCACTCATGAGTATTCACCGTGTAGGAGTAGTCGGCGCCGGTACGATGGGCAACGGCATTGCGCACGTCTTCGCCCGCAGCGGCTATATGGTCGTGTTGTGCGATGTGGAACAGCGTTTCTTGGATCGAGGTCTCGAAACGATTGCTAAGAACCTGGACCGCGAAGTCGCGAAGAATAAGATCACTGCCGAAGAGAAGGCCACCATACTCAAACGCATCGAGGGCGTCGTCGACCGGGCGAAACTAGCCGGATGCGACTTCGTGATCGAAGCGGCAACTGAAAAATTCGACATCAAGAGAGAAATCTTCCGCGACCTCGACCGGCTTTGCCGGCCTGAAATTATTCTTGCCTCCAATACTTCGTCTATTTCCATCACCAAACTGGCAGCCCTGACCAAGCGGCCCGACAAAGTCATCGGCATGCATTTCTTCAATCCCGTGCCGGTTATGAAACTGGTGGAAGTCATCCGCGGCCTGGCTACCTCGAATGAAACTTTCCAAACCGTGCGCGACCTGGCGCTGAAACTGGAGAAAACACCGGTTGAGGTAAACGACGCTCCGGGCTTCGTCTCCAACCGCGTGTTAATGCCGCTGCTGAACGAGGCCATGTACGCGGTAATGGAAGGCGTAGCCACACCCGAAGCGGTTGACGAAGTTTTCAAGCTCGGGATGGCCCACCCTATGGGCCCATTAACCCTCGCGGATTTCATCGGCCTCGACGTCTGCCTCGACATCATGCGCGTCCTGCAAGATGGCTTGGGCGACCCCAAATACCGTCCCTGCCCGCTGCTGATCAAGATGGTCGACGCCGGCTGGCTGGGAAAAAAGAGTGGACAGGGGTTTTATAAGTACTAGAACTTCCGATCGCAAAAGACGGCATGCGTCACTGAGAGTCGGCGTAAAGATTCAGCCGGTTCCGCTCCAGGAAGTCCAACTTTTCCTGTAAGCGTATGGCCTCTGGTTGCGGATGGACTTGGAAATGTGTCAGCGCGTCGCATTCATGGATGTCACGCCGGACCAAGTAACACTCCCGCCAGGCGCGTTTGCCCTCCGTCATATTCTCCATAGCCCGAGCTTCCCGGCGGTTTAGTGGGCGCGCGCAAAACATGGCAAAGACGAGCGAAACTAGAACCAAAGAAACGCTCAGCGTACGATTTGCGTTTGATAAAGCAAATAAGTACAAGCCAAAAAAGCCGAGCACGACGTAGGGCGCGTATCGCGAAGCCCCGGCGGCCGCCAGTCCCAGACACAATCGTCCGTAGGCGGTATTGAAGCAAAACAGCGCGCAGTAAGCCAATAGCGTCGCGATGGCGGCGTCACGGGACCAAGTGCCCGCCTGCCGCGCCGCCAACAATCTCTTGACTACAACCCGCAGTGCAACCAACAGCAACATCAGCGAGATTGCGCCAATCAAAGTTGCAAAGGTAAGGCTCAGGATGTTGAGCCCGACGGCATGGGCCAACATCAAGGCTACAAACCAGAGATACAAGACGGGATTCCCAGGTGCGGGCGAAAAGCAGTCCACCCCCGACTGAAACTTATACCCGACAAAGAAAGATGCGACAGAGGCAACCGAGATTGCCAAGGCTGCGCCACTACCCCACCGATACTTTGGCGCCAGGTGCCGCGTATTTCCGTAATAATCGAGGCCAAGCAGTGCCGCGGTTACCAGGCCGACAAGTATTCCGTAACCGTTGTAGATCAAGAGAAAATTCGCAAGCAAAACGCAAATGTACTTCCAACTGTAACTTCGGATTAACCAGCAAAGGCAATACACAATCAGCAGCAAGGGCATGGAAGCGTGCGTTGGATTTGCGGTTAGCACTATCGTTTCCCATTGGCGGGGAGTGAGAAACAGGCAGGGTATGATGACGTCGCTGTAACCAATCGTGCCGTAGAGGCGAACTTTGAGCAGGAGCGCCAGCACTGCACCAATCACGATAATCGCGCCGATGCCGAAGGCCTCGTAATGCGAGTTCCAGTGAATCCAAGGCTCGATTAACTTTTGCAACAGGGCGCCAAGCCCCTGCCGGTGCGGCCCATGCTGCCAGCGGAACATCTCCCAAATCGAGTGATGCTGGAATAGCGTGGCCTCGTCAATTTCCCATTGGTCCCAAAACAATATATTGACGGCATTCCGCGAGATGAGACGGAACAACTGCGCGCCCAGGATGAGATATACACCAGCAACGAGGAAATGGGGCAGGTAATGCTGCGCACCGTTACGAACCTTCTGGTGCGCGGTTTCGCGGTTCGTGACTCGCACTGGCGGAAAATGTTACGCGGCAGAAACAGGTCAGTCAATGACAGCATCGAGTGGGAGTATCCGTCGAAACTAAAGTGGCCCGCCAGAGAGTTGAGAAGTTCTAAATCTTCTCCTCGGGGAACTCCACCTCCAGCCCCAGCGGATCGGTGAAGCGGTTGGTCAGGTTGACTAGACCAACCAGCAGATGCAAATCCACAATCTCCGCGTCGGAGAAATGCTTCTTCAATTTTTCGACGTCAGCGTCTGTAATCTCGTGTGGCGTCCGGGTCAGCTTTTCCGCATAGGCCAAAGCGGCCTGCTCCTTATCTGTGTAGCGAGCGTAATTGCCGTCTTTCAGCGCGCGCCAATCTTCCGCACTCAATCCAACCCGCTTCGACGACGCCACGTGGTGTTGCTGGCAATAATGGCAGCCATTGATGAACGACACGCGCAGATAAATCATCTCGTACAGCTTGCGGTCGAGCGACCTGCCCACGCTGGCATAGAACGGCAGAAATGCTTTCAGCATCTCCGGACGATGAGCCAGCGCCTTCTGCGCATTACCCGGCTTGCCGCGCAGCGCTTTTTCGTAAATCTCCTTGACTTCAGGAGTCGCGTTTTCCGGTTCAATTAACGCAATGCGTGCCATAAGGACCTCGCGGGAATGAGAATTGCAATCCGTATAATAAGCTAGCGGCGGCAGACAACGCTCTGGGATGACACATGTCAAAATCATCGGCGCGGGATTAGCCGGATCGGAAGCGGCGTGGCAGTGTGCGCGCCGAGGCGTCGAAGTGGACCTGTTCGAGATGCGCCCGGTACGCTCGACAGCGGCGCACCAGACCGCCGATTTCGCCGAACTGGTCTGCTCAAACTCCCTGAAGTCAGACTCTGAGAACACCGCGCCGTGGCTCTTGAAAGAAGAAATGCGCCGCGCCGGATCATTGCTGCTGGAAATCGCCCGCGAATGCGCCGTCCCCGCCGGACACGCGCTGGCCGTCGATCGCGCAACATTTGCCGCCCGCGTGACCGAAGCCATTTCCCGCGCGCCACTGGTCACCATACGTCGCGAAGAAGTTACACACATTGACGAAAACCAGATCACGATTGTTGCCACCGGACCGCTGACGTCCGATGCGCTTTCGCAGGAAATCGGACGGCTGAGCGGCGCCTCGCACTTGTTTTTTTATGATTCAATCAGTCCCATCGTCGAAGCTGACTCCATCGACATGGCGAAGGTGTACCTGGCGGCGCGCTATGACAAAGGCTCGGCCGACTACATTAATTGCCCTATGTCGAAAGAAGAATACGACCGCTTCTACGACGCGTTACTGGCGGCGCAATCCGTCGAAGAACGCGAGTGGGAAAAATTGAACTATTTCGAAAGCTGTCTGCCCATCGAGGAAATTGCCCGTCGTGGCCGCGATACTCTGCGCTTCGGCCCCATGAAGCCAGTGGGATTGAAAGACCCGCGCACCGGCCGCATTCCGTACGCTGCAGTGCAATTACGCCAGGAGAATCTGCGGGCCGATTCCTACAATCTCGTGGGCTTCCAGAACCATTTGAAATTCGGCGAACAGGCGCGTGTGCTGCGACTGATTCCGGGCCTCGAAAACGCCCGATTCTTGCGTTACGGGCAGATCCATCGCAACACCTACATCAACGCGCCCACGCTGCTCTCAGAAACACTGCAGATGAAGGAGCATCCGTGCATATTTTTTGCCGGACAGATTTGCGGAGTCGAAGGATACGTGGAATCGATCGCCGCCGGGCTCATGGCAGGCATTCACGCGGCAGCGCTTGCTTTGGGCACAGACCCTGTTCCGCTTCCCCGCGCGACCGCGTTCGGATCGCTAATGAACTACATCACGCACTCAGACCCAAAGAAATTTCAGCCCGCCAACATAACATTTGATCTTCTTCCACCGTTAGATCGTAAAATCCGCGACCGCCAGGAACGCCACCGCCTGCAATGCCAGTCAGCCTTGAACGAGTTCGAGACCTGGGCTAAAAGCGTTGCCTACAGCCCCGTAGAGACGTAGCTCGCCACGTCTCCAGCCAATGCCAATCAACCCGCATCTCCGCAGACTTTCTGAACAAATCCCAACCCCCGCGCGTATCAGTAATTAGGACGCCTTTTCGCCCAGCTTACGTTCCGGCAACCAGCGCGTCCAAGGAATAAGGATGGTCCTCAGCGATCTTATTGGCGACGTGTTCCGAACCCTCTGGTCGCACAAGCTGCGCACATTCCTCACCATGTTCGGCATCGCATGGGGAATCGTCTCCATCGTTCTCATGGTCGCGGCCGGGGAAGGCTTGCGCAAGGGTCAGGAAGACCAAGCCAAAAACCTGGGCAAAGATGTGATGATTGTTTTTAACGGCCGGACTAGCTTGCAAGCCGGAGGAACGCGGGCCGGTCGAGTCGTGCACTGGGAGGATCCAGACGTCCCGGCTGTACAAGCCGAGGCGCCGGATTGCCAATACGCCATCCCAGAATTGGAGCAAGAGGACGTCCGCGCCCACAGCAACTTCAACAACGCCGCTTTCCTGGTCACCGGTTCCCAACCACCGTTTCAGGAGATTCGCAGCCTCACGGTCGGACAAGGCCGGTTTTACGACTGGGACGATAATCGCGAAGGCCGCCGGGTCGCATTCCTGGGCAGCGAGGCTTCAAAGCAATTGTTTCCCGGTCGCAATCCCGTGGGCGAGAACGTCTATTTGAACGATTTCCCGTACATCGTCATCGGAGTGATGGCTACCAAGAAACAGGATTCCAGCTACGACGGTTGGGACGTAAACAAGATCTTTATTCCCTTTGGCGCGATGCGGCGCGATTTTCCGGACAAACCTCCAGGAACTTCCACGACTTTTGACTATCTCCTGGTAACGCCGAAGTCCGTCGAACAACACGAGAGTTGCAAACACGAGCTGCGGGTGGCGCTGGCGCGCATGCACAATTTCGACCCCAGCGACAAAGAGGCTTGCCCCATCTGGGACACGGTGCAGGAGGCGCAAGCGTTCCGCCAGATGACGGATGGCATGAAGTATTTCCTTGGCGCAGTCGGCATAGTGACGCTATTTCTAGGCGGTTTGGGCGTGATGAACGTCATGATGGTGGCGGTCCGCGAGCGCACTCGCGAGATTGGTGTCCGCAAAGCTCTGGGCGCGCCGGCTCACACAATTTTGCGGCAGTTCTTCCTCGAGGCACTCCTGATCGCCGTTATTAGCGGCGGTATCGGGTTGGGCGTGGCCTACGGAATTTGCTTGCTCGTCGACTTGCTGCCCATGCCCGACTTCTTCGCAGGATTACTGCCAACCTGGAAGACGGGTTTGCTGGCTTGCGGATTGTTGGGAGGCATCGCCGTACTGTCTGCGTTGTATCCCGCGCGCAAAGCCGCCTCGGTCGACCCGATCGAAGCCTTAAGATTCGAAGCCGGAGGGTAGAAAGGCATGAACCACAAAGAACCTGCACAGATGAACTCCACTCCGTCACCTTTGTGGACCTTCGTGTCCGTTGTGGTTAATCCCTTGGGGTTTTGTTTGCGAACTGCTTGATTAACTGGAATACCGGTCCGCGCAAGCTGAATCTATGTTGATCGAAATCATTCGCGAAGCCTGGGTCGCACTTAAGCGCAACACCACGCGCAGCCTGCTCACCATGCTCGGTATCGTCTGGGGCATCACAACGGTCACGTTGCTCATCGCCTATGGCAGCAGCTTCCGAAAAATTCTTGCGGGCAGCTTCGACGCCTTCGGCAAGAGCGTGGTCATCTGCTGGCCCCAGCAAACCAGCGAACAGCCCGGCGGACAGCGAGCAGGCAAGAAAGTCGTTTTCGAGCAGGCCGATGTTGACATGGTCAAAGAGACCGCGCCTTTGGTCAAGCATGTTTGCCGCGAGACCCACTCCCGCCCCGGAATTGCATACGGTGACCGGTTGGTCGGGACTGCGGCCATCCGCGGCGTGTGTCCCGAATATGGAGAAATGCGCAACGAAATCCCGGCGCAGGGACGCTGGATTAACGCCAGCGACGAACTGGAACGGAGGCGTGTTGCTTTTCTCGGTGGACGCGTTCGCGAGCAACTTTTCAGCGGGCGTCCCGCAGTCGGCGAAACGGTGACGATTGGCGGCGTGCGCTTCACTGTCATTGGCGTGATGGCGCGCAAGATTCAGCTCAGCAATTACTTCAGCAGCGACGACGATTCAGTCTGGATTCCTTATTCCACGGCGGGCGATCTCTGGAACACCCGATTCGCCGATGTCCTGATCTTTGCCCCCATTGCGCCGCAGTTCGAAAAGAAAGCCATGGCGCAAGTGCTGGCTGCGGTCGCAACTCGTCAGCAATTCTCGCCGACAGATCCCAAGGCGATTCAGATGTTCGGCCGCGACGAGTTCCGTCCGGTGATCGATGCCCTCACGATCGGGCTGCAGGTGCTGCTCATTTTTATTGGAACCCTGACTCTTGGCATCGGCGGAGTCGGCGTCATGAACATCATGCTGGTTTCCGTCGATGAGCGCATCCGCGAGATCGGCCTTCGCCGTGCCTTGGGCGCAAGGAAGCGTCACATCAAATTCCAGTTTCTCGCCGAGACTCTGCTGATCATGATGTTGGGCGGCGCAATCGGCGTTTTGCTGTCGTACGCCATCGCCGCTGCCGTAGGCACCTTGCCGCTGATGGGGCCACTCTTTGAGGATACTTCGGGCCAGGCTGATATCCATCTGAAAATATCGCTGATGACCGTAACCCTTTCCACGCTGGTGCTGCTGGTAGTGGGCGTCATCAGCGGTCTGGTGCCGGCGCTCCGCGCTTCAAAGCTGGATCCTGTAGAAGCACTGCGCTACGAATAAAGCCCGGCCCGGAATTACGCAAACCAAAAAAAAGAATTATCCGTGCCAATCGGTGCGAATCCGTGGCCGCCATTAAAATACATTTGACCCCAATTCCAGTTAGCGGTACCTTGCTGCCAGTTCTTCAGCACTCAGCGAGGTGCTTGCTTGCCGATTTCCGCGATCGACGCCGTTGGTCTTGCCCTCCAGCACACCAAAGAGCAACTCCTGCGCCCTTTCCGCATGGCCCAGTGGGTGAAGCTTGCGTTCGTCGGTTTTCTTGCCGGCGAACTCAGTTCCTGGGGATGCGGCGGCGGTAACTTTCAGCCACCCACACGTCCCCGTGCTGGCCAGCCGTTCCCATTTCCTCATGCCAATCTCCTGATGTACGCCTCGCTGATCGCCCTACTCATCGTTCTTGCGATGATTTTGTGGATCGTGTTTCTCTACGTGAGCAGCGTCATGCGCTTCATCTTGTTCGACAGCATCATCGCGAAGCGCTGCGAAATTCGGCGCTACTGGTCCCAACGAAACCAGGCTGGCGTGCGCTACTTCGTATGGCAACTTCTTTTTATTCTCGCGATGGCCGTCGGTATGACCGTGTTGATCGGAGTTCCCACGGCCTTCGCCCTTGCCGCTGGTTGGCTCAAGGACCCTCGCCATCATTTCCTACCGCTCATCCTGGGCGGCATGTTCTTGTTCTTTGTCGTTGCGGGCTTCGTATTACTCTGTCTGGCGATCCACGTCCTTACCAAAGATTTCGTAGTCCCGGAAATGGCTCTGGAAAATATCAGCGCGTTCGAAGGCTGGCGCCGCCTTTTGCCCCGGATGCAATCAGAGAAGGGCAACTACGTCGGCTATATGGGATTAAAGATTGTGATGGCTTTCGGAGCCGCCGTGATCGTGGGGATTGCCACGTTTATCGTGATTCTAATTTTGCTGATCCCGGTCGGAGGCTTTGGCGTCGTCGCCGTAATGCTCGGAAAGGCCGCCGGTCTTACCTGGAACCTGTACACAATCACGCTGGCAGTCGTCGTGGGATGCCTCGTGCTCGCCGTACTTTTCTTTGTGATGTCTTTGATCTCAGTGCCGGCAATCGTGTTCTTCCCCGCGTACTCCATTTATTTCTTCGCCTCGCGCTACCCCCCGCTCGACGCGCTCCTGCATCCCGCTCCTCCGCCAATGGTTTCGCCGCCACCGGTGCCGCCTCAGTTCTTACCACCAGAGCCGATCGGCTAGCTTTGCGTGGCGCAGAGCTTACAGCGCTGCGCGTAACCGTCGGGGAATGAATAAAGGTTTTCAGCCCGAGTCAGAAAGAACTGCTCTCCTGTGGAACTTACCCGCCAACGCGGGTGTCAAATCTTCTCAGACACGCGTGCCCGAGAGGAGCAATTCCAATGGCGTTCTCGATGGCAGGCGGTGGTCCGTCCAATCCCCAAATCAACGTTACTCCGTTGATCGATGTGTTGCTGGTGTTGATCATTGTCTTCATGGTGGTGGTATCGATGTCGAAGACAAAAGGTCTGGACGCACAAATTCCCCAACCCACGCAGGATAATAAAAATCAGCCTGTCCCCGTCGACGGGACCATTGTCATTCAAGTGGTCTGGAGCACGCAGGGCCAACCGCCGGATCTCAAGATCAATCAGGAAGCGGTGAAATGGGACGATTTGCAAAGCCGGCTGCACGACATCTTCAAGATTCGCGCCGAGCGAATCGCGTTCGTACGCGGCGATGACGACGTGGATTTCGAGTATGTTGCCGATGTCATCGACATCGCTCGGGAAGCAGGCGTGGATCGGGTGGGATTGCTGACAAAGGCGCAATGATGAGTGGTACGCTTTCCAAGGCAGATCAGCGCTGAGATTTTGGGGGAAAACTTGGATGCGTTTGAGAAAAAGGTACGGGACAATTTTGGTCGGCAGCTATTCATGTCGACGATCGGGGCGGAGATGATTTCGGCTGGCCGAGGAAGCGTGCAGATTCGATTTCCGTTCAACTCGAAATTAACTCAGCAAAACGGATTCGTGCACGCAGGCGCCATCACCAGCATTATGGATTCCGCCTGTGGCTATGCGGCTTTGAGCGTCGCCCCGCCAGAAGCCGACGTCCTCAGCGTGGAGTTCAAAGTGAACTTTCTCTCCCCTGCAATCGGAGAATCGTTCATCGCTCGCGCCTCGGTGAAGCGTGCCGGCAAAAGGCTGGCAGTTTGTTCCGCCGACGCATTTGCCGTGCGAGCCGGCGAAGAGAAACTGATTGCAACCATGCTGGCCACAATCATGAATATAGATTCGAAGCCGGCCTGAGGCTCGCTCGGTAGTCTAATCGCGTGCCCGGTTCTTAATCCAAATGGGCGAGCCCACGAACCCAAAAGCTTTTCGCAGTTGGTTCTCCAGGAATCGCTGGTAGGAAAAATGCAGCTTCACCTTCCGATTTGTGAACAGCACGAACGTCGGCGGAGATACTCCCGCTTGCGTCAAGTAATAAATCTTGACCTGTTGACGCGCAGGAACGGAGGCACGCTCGAAATCTATGTGCTTCAAGAAACGGTTCATCTCCGCGGTCGGAATACGCTTCCGTCGCTCGGACGCAACCTCTTCCAGCGTCGTCAGAATCTTCTCCACACCCTTGCCCGTCGCGGCGGAGACAAACAGCACGGGAGCATAGCTTAGGAATTTCAGATCGTAGCGAACTCTTTGTTCGTATTCGACGCGATCCGTCGGACTCTTGCTTTCGCGAATGCGCGTTGCTTTTGAATCGCGCCCGGCTTTCTTTTGGCCGCTCGTCACCAAATCCCATTTGTTTACAATGACAATGACCGATCGCCCACTTTCGTGCGCATAGCCGGCAATGGTCGCGTCGAGAGCACTCACGCCTTCAGTGGCGTCAATGACCAACAGCGCGATGTCAGCCGCGTCAAGATGCTTGCGCGCCATCACCACGGAAAGCTTCTCCGCCATCAGGTGGGTTTTGCCCTTGCGCCGAATTCCGGCGGTATCGATAAAGCGAAAATCCTTGCCATGGATTTCGACCACTTCATCCACTGCGTCGCGAGTCGTCCCCGGAATCGGCGAAACGATGGCGCGAGAACTTCCGGTAAGCCGGTTCAGCAGCGTCGACTTCCCAACATTTGGATGCCCAATAATCGCAACTTTGACTTCCTTAGGTTCAGGAGCGATCCCGGCTTCAATCGCATCTTGATTTTCCTCGCCGGTTTCGATGATCTCCGGTTCAATAATTTCCGGTTCCGAAGATTCGGCGTCTGGAGTCTCAAGTTTCAAAGCTTCAAAGACCGCTTCAAGAACATCGTCCACGCCGCGCCCGTGTTCAGCCGAGACCGGAAATATCTTTCGAATGCCCAAGCGATGGAATTCGTCGGTGAGCGTTTGCTGTTTTTCGCTGTCGATCTTGTTGACCGCAAGAAACAGCGGCTTGCCGCCCCGCAGTAGCAAACGCGCCAAATCGAGATCAGGCGCCGTGAGTTCGCTGCGCCCATCCACGACCAGGATGATCGCGTCCGCCTCAGCTAATGCGACCTTGGCCTGGCGAAATATTTCGGCCGGAATCAAATCTTTTTCGTCAGGCTCGATCCCGCCGGTGTCCACTATGCGCAGCCGATGCCCGCGAAAATGAGCTTCTCCATAAAGCCGGTCGCGCGTGATCCCAGGCTCATCGCCGACAATGGCGCGGCGCGAACCAACAATGCGATTGAACAGCGTCGACTTCCCAACGTTGGGACGGCCGACGATGGCAATAGTCGGAACGCCAGCCGTAGCCGGAGCACTCATCGAGTTGGAATTAATTCGAGTCAACGGCTCCCAAGAATCACGCGGAAACAGCCACTCGTAGCTGTACAGCCGGGTCGAACACCCAGCAAGCGCCCAAGATCGCAGGCTGAGCGCAGCAAGCTATGTCTCTACGACGGCGCCAATATAGAAACGTTGCTTGCAACGTCTCCACCACACACGCAGTGGCTTATTATAGAGACTCCGTGGCTCCAACCTCACAGCCCGCGTCGCCAACCGTCTCGGGCGCTAAAAAACACGACGTCTCGCTCTACCAATTCTTCGCTCCCGGAGGCGTGCTCTCGCGCACCCATCCCGCATACGAGTTTCGCCGCGGACAGCTTCAGATGGCGCAAGCGGTCGAACAGGCTCTCGAAGAAAAACGTCATCTCATCGTCGAGGCAGGCACAGGCACCGGCAAGACTCTCGCATACCTCGTTCCCGTAATTCGTTCGGGCAAACGAGTGATTATTTCGACCGGCACCAAGAATTTGCAGGAACAACTCTTCCATAAGGATATTCCTTTTCTCGAACAAGCGTTATTTCCCGACGGCGCGAGCCGTTTAAACGTCTGCTACATGAAGGGCCGAAGTAATTATCTTTGCCGAAAAAAGCTTTACGACCTTACTGACCAGCCTGTGTTAAGTGGTCTAGAAGAGATCGAGCACTATCGCGCAATAGCCGCGTGGGAAAAGGCGACGCAGACCGGAGACCGCGCCGAACTCGCCGAACTGCCCGAGGCCAGCGCGCTCTGGCATAAGATCGACGCGCGCGCCGATGCTTGCATCGGTCAGAAATGCAGCTCCTGGGACAAGTGTTTCATCACCGAAATGCATCGCCGGGCGATGGAAAGCGACATCATCATCGTCAATCATCATTTGTTTTTCGCCGATCTCTCCATCAAGCAGCAATCCGAGTACGCGCCCGATGCCGGCATTCTGCCGGAAGTCGGCGCAGTAATTTTCGATGAGGCCCACGAACTCGAAGATGTCGCCGGCAGCTACTTCGGCGTCTCGGTCAGCAATGGACGCGTGGAAGAGTTATGTCGCGACGTCGAAGCGTCACTGCAGCGCAACCATATGCTGTCGGCGTCGATTTCTGGCGCAGTGAAAAGCCTGCGCGAGCGCTCCATGTTTTTCTTTGCTTTGCTGCCTCAGGGCGAAGGACGCTTTTCTTTCGAGAACCGCCGCGATTTCCTGGAAGAAAACGGCGAAGAATTCATGGCGCTGCAACAGTCATTGACCCGGCTCGGATCAGAACTAGAAAACCTCCCATCCAAGCCGGAAGAAGTTTTCAACTTTGCCAGACGAGCTCAGGAGCTGCAGGTACAACTTGGCTTCCTGATGGAATCGGAAGATCACAATACCGTCTTCTGGATCGAGCGCCGCCGCGGAGGACGCGACAAGCTCAACGTTTATTTGCAGGCCACTCCAATCGACGTGGCGCCAATTCTTAAGACTTGCCTGTTCGATAAACTGGAATGCGCCGTCTTGACTTCTGCCACGCTCGCAGTGGGCGGCG
>JBEKGG010000074.1:0-16815 GCA_050012915.1 Terriglobales bacterium
CGAAGCAAGCCGCAAGCGCGACGCGTGGCCAGATATTGAAAGCGAGCAGTACCGACGCCGCCATCCCCACCCAGCAGATCGCCGCGAGCATGTACGATCCACTCGAAAACCAGAGAAGAGTCGGCGCATACCAGAAGCGCGCGTGGCCGAGCGAATGCGCTACCGCCTGTAGATAATCGCCGGCCGGGAGGATTCCTTCAGGTCCGATTAGTCCGCGGATCTGAAAAATCAACGAGAAAAATGCGGAGAAATAGATGAAGCCGAGCCAGCGTAAGAAGAGCCAGCGTGGAATCAGGCGGTCGGACGCGCCATGCTCCGAGTCCAACAGCCAGCGGACGGCGGATGCAGGAGCCCAGTCCATAAACGTTGGAAATTATACACAGAGGGTAGTCGGCCTTTTGGGGGCGGAACTACAAGCAAGACCTGCGGATCTTTTAATGAGGATGAGTTTTATGAATTTTCGTGTCGAGTCCGAAGTATCAGGGTAAGAGCGGTGAGCTGAATTATTCTCCGCCGCGCGAAAGAGCGACGACCGTGTCCGAATCCCGAACGCCATTGTCCAGGACCTTGATGGTGAAGTTCACGGTGATGTTCGCTTGCGTTTCGACGGGTTGCCCGTTCTGCAGATACGGCTTGAATTGCCATTGACGAGCCGCTTCGCGGGCGGCCGAAGCCAGGATCGCAGGACCACTAAGAACTTGCAAATCCCGAATGTAGCCATCGGCGCCGATCAGCGCCTTTAGCAGTACGGCGCCCTGAACCTTCATTTGCCGTCCGAGTAAAGGATACGGCGATTCGGGACGGGGAATCGTAGCTTTGGCCAACGACATCTGCACCCGCTCGGCTGCGGCCGTGGCTGGCCCTTGCGTGACGACCGCATCCGTTGCTTCAGAGTCAGACCGCGTTCCAACTTTCACCGGGCTGTTGCCGAGATGGATGCTGTTGCGCGTGTCGCCAGCGATCACTTCGACTTCGAGCGGGGGAATCACTGCGGGCCGATTCACAACCGGCTGAGTAACGGGGCGATTGCTTGCGATGACCGAATGTTTCGCTAGCGCCGGTTCAGCGGAGCTCTTTGCAGCAACGGCTGGTTTCGTCGCCGGGACGGCAGGCGTCGCAGGCGGTTGTACTAGGGTCTTCGGATTCCACTCCGGCGTGTTGTCTTCGGCTGCAACCGCGTCAGAATTGCCGAACCAGAAATCGTGATCCTTTACCACCAGCACGACGAGAGCAACCAGCAAAACAGCGAGTGCCAGGAACATGCGGCTGCGATCGTTCTGATAAGCCGTTCCAGCTTGCCGTGTTTTCGTCTGCCCTGACATTTCTATGGTTAGTGTGCACTACTAAGATGATGCCTTTCGCCATTGAGCACAATGGCACGGGCGTGGATCTGCATGGCACGACAGGGCCATACACTCAGAAGGCGATTTTGGGGCCGAAATGGTCGACAAAAAGGCCGGGCGGCGCACTTTTCAACACCTCAGTGGAAAACACTGTGGAAAAGCACGGAAGTACCCTTGTAACTACCTCAAGCAGAGACGCTTCTACACCTTGCACTGACTTGGTTGCTGGCACTTTGGTGGTAAGTTGATTTCGACAACAGCAGAAACTCGATGGAGACGAATTGAAAGTCAGACTCGACAAGCTCTTGCTCGAACGCGGACTGACCACTTCGCGAGAGCGGGCACAGGCATTGATCCTGGCAGGTAAAGTTCTCGTCGGCGGCCAAAAAGTAGAAAAAGCCGGAGCCGGAGTGGACATGGAAGCCGACATTCGACTTCTCGGCGACGACTTGAAGTATGTCGGTCGCGGTGGCCTGAAGCTTGAAAAAGCCCTCGAGCATTGGCAGATCGACGTTACCGGCAAAGTCTGCCTCGACGTCGGAGCATCGACCGGCGGTTTTACCGATTGTTTACTCCAGCACGGGGCCGCGCGAGTGATTGCCGTCGACACCGGCCACGGCCAAATCGATTTTCGTCTGCGCCAGGACGCACGCGTGCGTCTGCTGGAAAAAACCAATGCCCGTTATTTGACCCGGGATCAACTCGGCGAAACAGTGGAGTTGGTCGCGATGGATGTTTCCTTCATTTCCGCAACTCTGGTTCTCCCTGCGGTAATCGCGGCAGCTTTCCCTGAGTTGGCCCAGCGTCGCGGCCGGCAAATGGTTGTGCTGGTCAAGCCGCAATTCGAGGTAGGCCGCGAACAAGTCGGCAAGGGAGGCATCGTGCGTGACCCGGCCGCTCATCAAAGTGCGGTGGAAAAAGTGCGTCTCGCGCTCCTTGCACAAAACGTTTCCCGCACCGATGTAATCGAGTCCCCGATTCTGGGCACGGAAGGGAATCGGGAGTTCCTGCTCTATTCGATTTTCTGACGTGCGCCCTGCCGACTGAAGCCGAATCTTTTTTCGACAATTTCTGTACAATTCAATCTTCACATGGATATTGGGAAGGCTCCATCCGCAAAAGGCAAAGCCGCAGCCATCGTCTCCAAACCCGGCAAGCCGGAACTGGCAAACATTGTCCCCGGTCTCATCGAGTGGTTTCGC
The DNA here is from genome assembly GCA_050012915.1 of Terriglobales bacterium. GTDB lineage: Bacteria > Acidobacteriota > Terriglobia > Terriglobales > Acidobacteriaceae > JABDBE01. The sequence continues at coordinate 2,546 of JBEKGG010000074.1, forward strand.
GAGAATCATTATCAGATTGTGGTGGACCCCGAGACCGCGCCGTATGCAACTGGAGTCAACGTTGTTGGACGCGATGAAATGGCTTCGCATCCTTTGAACTTTGTCGTCGTTCTCGGTGGCGATGGGACGTTGCTTTCCGCGGCTCGCTCCATGGCCAAGGCCGGAATCCCGGTGCTGGGCGTGAATTTGGGTTCTTTGGGATTCCTGACCGAAGTACCTTTGGATGAACTCTACCCGACTCTGGATGCGATCGAAGAGGGATGTTGCAACGTGGAAACGCGTTCCATGGTGCATTGCGATGTGCTTCGCAAAGATTCAGTGGTCGCGAGCTACGACGCGGTCAACGATATCGTGGTGGGCAAAGGGACTATTTCTCGACTCAACCACTGCGCGGTTTACATCGACGCGGCATTTGTCTCGGTTTACAAAGCCGACAGTCTCATCGTCTCCACTCCCACCGGTTCGACCGCCTACTCGCTCGCGGCCGGCGGGCCAATCCTGATGCCGTCAGTAAACGCGTTCGTGGTGACGCCGGTTGCAGCCCACTCGCTCACCCATCGTCCGCTCGTCGTTCCTGACACATCCAAGCTCGACATCGTGGTCAACACTGGTCAGGACGAGGCCTACTTGAGCATCGACGGACAGGTCGGCATGCCGATGCAAGACGGAGACCGCGTCGCCTGTAGCAAGTCAGGGCGTGAGGTCAAGTTGCTGCGCATCAAGGGAACATTCTTTGAAATTCTTCGAGCCAAATTGAAATGGGGACAGAGCTAGGATGGCCTCTTTGTTTCGCTCACTCGGGAAGTTCTCAGCCGCGATCTTCATTTGTCTCGTAACAAACAATCTGCCGGCCCAGTCCAAGCCGGTCGCTGATCTCATCATCACCAACGCCAAAATATGGACAGTGGACAAAGCCCATCCCACAGCGCAGGCCGTCGCTGTGCTTGGCGACCGCATTATTGCTGTTGGTTCAAACGCTGATGTTGATGTTTTGCGTGGTCACGATACCAAGGTGATCAACGCAGGCGGCAAGCTGGTTCTCCCAGGATTCAACGATGCTCATGTGCATTTCGTTAGCGGCGGTTTGCAACTCGAATCTGTGCAATTGAACGACGCTACCAGCAAACAGGAATTCGTGCGCCGCATCGCCGAGCAGGCGAGGAAGACTCCAAAAGGAGAATGGATTCAAGGCGGCGATTGGGATGAGACAAAGTGGAATCCTCTGAGCCTGCCAACCAAAGAGTTGATTGACCCGGTTACTCCGGACAACCCGGTATTTGTGAGCCGGTACGATGGCCACTCTGCGCTGGCGAACTCGGCCGCGTTACGTTTGGCGGGCGTTACATCGCAAACTCCCGATCCGCCGGGAGGAGTTATCGTTCGCGATCCGCAAGGCAATCCCACCGGCGATTTGAAAGATGCGGCTACGGACCTGGTATTCAAGGTCATCCCGGCGCTCTCGCACGAGCAGCGTCTGCGCGCAGTGCGACGAGCTCTTAACTACGCTGCTTCGCTCGGAGTCACCAGCGTGCAGAACATGGATCCCGATTACGCCGACATTGCAGCCTATGCAGAGTTGCTGCAAAACGGGGAACTGACCACGCGCATCTACGCCGCCCCGCTGATCGATCAAGTCGACGATCAGGTGAAAATCGGCATTCGGCACGCCTTTGGTGGACCGTTCCTTCGCATCGGCGCGGTCAAGGGCTTTGCCGACGGCTCGCTTGGCTCTCGCACTGCCTATTTCTTCGAGCCCTTCAGCGATGAACCGGGCAATCACGGATTGTTGGGCGAAGGAATGCAACCGCTATCCCTGATGCGTGATCGCATGATGAAAGCTGATGCCGCCGGTCTGCAAATCTGCACTCATGCGATTGGCGACCAGGCTATTTCCATCGTCCTTGATTTGTATACCTACGTGGCCAAAGCTCACGGCGAAATGGACCGCCGGTTCCGCATCGAGCATGCTCAGCACATGGCGGCCAAGGATTTCGACCGCTTCGCGCAATTGAACGTAATCGCATCCGTCCAGCCGTACCACGCTATCGATGATGGCCGCTGGGCTGAGGGCTATATCGGACACGACCGCGCCAGCAGGACCTATGCGTTCCGCACGTTTCTGAATCATGGCGTGCATCTGGCCTTTGGCACGGATTGGGATGTCGCGCCCCTGAATCCGATATTCACGATTTACGCCGCAGTTACACGCGCAACCCTCGATGGAAAAAATCCCAACGGCTGGTTTCCGGAACAGAAACTCACCGTGGTGGAGGCTGTCGAGGCTTACACCATGGGCTCGGCCTACGCCGAATTCCAGGAGAAAGTAAAAGGCTCAATCACACCCGGCAAACTCGCGGATATGGTCGTGCTGAGTGATGACATTTTTTCGGTCGATCCAGCAAAAATTCGCGACGTGAAAGTGTTGAAGACAATTGTCGGTGGGAAAGTAGTCTGGGACAAAAACGACTAACGTGGCGACAGTTGCTCCCGGTTGTCCAGCGAGCGCAGCTCGCTAGCTCTTGTACCAGCCTAGCGCTCACCGCGAACTAAATCCGCGACAGTCTCTCGCCTTCGAATCACCTTTACTGATTTTCCATCCACCAACACTTCCGCCGCCCTCGGCCGAGTGTTGTAGTTGGATGCCAGCACCATCCCGTAAGCCCCTACATCAAGCAGTGCCAGCAAATCTCCCTCTCGCGAGATGGGTAATTCGCGGTCGCGGGCAAAAAAATCTCCGGTCTCGCAAATCGGTCCGACGACATCAACCGTCTCGTGCTGATGTTCTTCCGATGCGTCAGCCTGAACCCGGATTATCTCGTGATAAGCCCGATACAGCGACGGCCGCAACAGATCATTCATGGCCGCATCGACCACTAGAAAAGTTTTCTTGCCATTGGTCTTTTTGTATAGCAGGCGCGTGATCAGCGCCCCGGCCGGCCCCACTATTGCGCGGCCGGGTTCGAGAAGAAGATGTATCTTCAGACTTCTCAGCGGCGTCAGCAAGGCATCTGCGTAGTCAGCAACCTGTTCAGCGAAGCGGGGAATGTTGTCACTTCCGTACGCGATACCAAGCCCTCCGCCCGCATCGATGTATCGGATGGCGTGACCGTCCGCACCAAGCGCCCGCGTCAGTTCAGCTACTCGCTCCATCGTTGCTGCGAACGGCTTCACGTCCGTGATCTGGGATCCGATGTGCACGCTGACGCCGGCAATTTCCAGAGACTTCATTTCAGACGCCTGCAAATAAAGTCGGCGAGCCTCTTCAATGGGGATGCCGAATTTATGTTGGTGCAAACCCGTCGAAATATACGGATGAGTCTCGGCGGAAACGTCAGGATTTACTCGCAGAGCAATTCTCGCCTTTTTCTTCAGACGTGCCGCACATTCCGCGAGTCTCAGCAATTCCGACGCGCTTTCGACGTTGAAAAGCAAAACTTCAGCTTTCAACGCCGCCCGCATTTCATCCGGTGTTTTGCCAACTCCCGAGAAGACAACTTTTTTCGCAGCGCTCCGACTGATGCGCAGCACTCGCTCCAACTCTCCGCCTGAGACCACATCGAATCCACAGCCCATCCCGGCAAGCATCCCCAGAACGCTGAGATTCGAGTTCGCCTTCACCGAATAACAGACGGTATGTGGAACCTTGCGAAACGCGCGGTCGAAAGCGCGCATGCGTTCGCGAATCGTTGACGCGGAATAGACGTATAATGGAGTGCCAAAGCGCTCGGCTAAGCCTGCAACCGCCACCTGGTCGCAATCAAGCGCGAAACCGGACGAGCGCCCTTTCTGCTTCACACTTCGGTAGGAAAAAGCTGGTGGACGGCCCTGAGCTCCGTTTTTAGCGGCCATTACTTGCGCTTCCCGGAAGAGCCTTTGACTCGAATCGCGACCACCGTCTCATCGTCGAATGCTTCCACGCCGGAGGCATGCTCAGCGGCCGCTTGGAAAATTAATTTGACCATTTCGTCGGCCGATGCGTTCGGATTCGCGGCAACGATTTCCCCGACTCGCTCCCGTCCGAAAAGTTCTTCCGCTTTGTTGCTCGCGTCCAGAATGCCATCGCTGAAGAATACGAACATGTCTCCGGGCTTGGCTTTGAAGGTGAATTCATCATAGTCCGCGTCATCGAACAACCCCAGAGGCAGACCAGTAGCTTCGATGATCTCAATTTTGCCATCGTGGCAATAAATCGGGCGTGGCAGGCCGGAGTTGGCTACTTGTAAAGTTCGATTCCGATCGTCCCAGACGGCGTAGATCAACGAAACAAACTGGCCATCAATCCGGCGTTCACCCAACGAAAAGTTCACGGCAGACAACATTTCAGCGGGTCCCGGCTCGATCGGCGCATGGGAGCGCAAAATTCCGCTAACCAACGCTGCATAAATCGCCGCCGGCGCGCCTTTGCCGCTGACGTCACCAATCACGATGGCCGTGCGCGACATGGAGTAACTGACGAAATCATAAAGATCTCCGCCAATCGCACGCGCGGGAACGAACTTGGCCGCGATATCCAAATGCGCGAGCTTCGGGAGCGTCGGCGGCAAAAGCCGGAATTGCAGTTGGCGCGCCATCGCCAGGTCGCGCTCCAAACGTTTTTCCTGGCGGGCAATCTGCTCGTAGAGCTGCGCATTTTCGATCGCAATCGCGACTTGCGCGGCTAGCGTAGTCACCGTTCGTCTGTGATCGTCGGTGAAAAAGCCCTTCCGTGTATGCTCGAGGTCGAGCACTCCGATCACTTTGTCCTTGTAGACCAGCGGCACCGCCAGTTCCGAACGCGTCTCCGGGTTAGCTTTCACATACCGCGGGTCTTTATTTACATCGGGGACTAACACCGCCTCTTTGTGTTGCGCAGCATATCCGACCACGCCCCTGCCTAACGGGATTTCGTGTTTGAGCTGAATGTTTTCCTGGAATCGCTGCGAAAAACGGTGCTGCAGTTTCTCTCCCCCTTCGTCGAGCAACAGAATGCTGAACATCTGATAATCGATCAGCCGCCTGAGCAGCTCAGCAATGCGCTTCAGCAACTCGTCGACATTGAGAATGGATGTCAACTCGCGCGCGATTTCATTCAACAACACCAGCGTGCGCGCCTGTCGCGTGGTCCGGGTATACAACCGCGCATTTTCGATTCCGACGGCCATCCGGGAAGCAATGAGCGTGAGCAATCGCTTGTGCTCTTCGGTGAAGTGGTTGGGCTGCGGCGACTCGATATCGATAACTCCGATGAGCCGATTCTTAATGATCAAGGGAACCGCCAGCTCCGAACGCACGTTGGGAACGGCGGAAATGTAGCGCGGATCTTCAGAGACATCGTCAACCAGAATTGCTTCCCGGCGCTGCGCCGCGATCCCCGTAACACCGTCGCCCACTTTGATGCGCATGCGCTCAGCGACTTCCGGCGCGTATCCCACCTGAAATCGGAAATATAGCTCCTGGGACTTTTCGTTCAACAGCAGAATGGCGAAAATTTCGTAGTCGATAACTTTGCGGACCAGCTCGGCTACGCGCCGTAGCGTGGTGTCCAGATCCAAAGTCGTATTGACCACGTCCGCAACTTCTAACAGAAGCGGATCGACCTTGGATTGAAAGTCTGTAGGGGTTGCAACCATTTTCACTTTCCTATGATATCAGCCGCGATTTGCGTGCTCGAACGGCTGCCTGAGCCGTGAGATGTCGCCAAGCCAACGACCGCGCTCAGCCTTCTCTTGGCACGACGCAAATGTCCGGAAGGGTGCGGTACTTTTCCGCGTAGTCCAGTCCGTATCCGACCACGAACTCATCGGGAATGCTGAACCCAACATAGTCGGCCTTGATGGGCTGTTTTCGGCGCGATGGCTTGTCGAGCAATGTGGCAATACGTAGGTTCTTCGGTCGATGGCCCAACATAATTCTTTGCAGATAATTGAGCGTGAGACCAGTGTCCAGAATGTCTTCGACGAGGATGACGTTGCGATCCTTCATCGATTGATCCACGTCCTTGGTCAGCTGCACTTCGCCCGTCGAATCCCACCCGTACTGCAGTTCATGAGCTGGGCTGGGACGGTTGCCGTAGCTCGAGACTCCAATGAAATCGAACGTGGCGTCGAGCTGGACTTGGCGCGCCAGGTCGCTAAGAAAAATTGTCGCGCCTTTGAGGACACCCACCAGAATCACAGCTTGTCCGGAAAAGTCGCGGGTGATTTCTGCGCCCATTGCGCTCACCCGATGCGCAATCTGCTCGCGTGAAATTAGAACCTTGAGTTCGGTCACGGCGAACTATATTAAACTAGCAGTTAGCATTTAGCACTCAGCATTTAGCCAGCGAAGAACGTCGCCGGCTTTGGCGGGGTTCCGAAGGACCAAATGCTAACTGCCAAGTGCGATTTCTAACTTATGAATCTCAACGGCATCAAACTCACTTGGCTCGGCCACGCAACATTTCGGGTTGAAACACCCGGCGGCAAGATAATCCTGATCGATCCATGGGTGATGGGAAATCCCATGTGTCCAGAGAAGGAAAAGAGCGTCAAGAAAGTCGACGTCATGCTCTGCACGCACGGCCATTTCGATCACATCGGCGATGCGGTCGAAATCGGCAAAAAGCACAATCCCCAGGTCGTAGGAATTCCCGAGTTATGCGGATGGCTGGGGAAAAAGGGCGTGAAACAAACTGCGGAGATGAACAAAGGTGGAACGCAAACCGTCGGCGACATCAAAGTCACCATGGTCCACGCCGATCACTCCTGTGGGATAAAAGACGGGGACGAGATTGTCTACGGCGGCGAGGCCTGCGGCTACGTCGTCGAGTTTGTCAATGGAGTGAAGATTTATCATGCCGGCGACACCAACGTCTTCGGCGATATGCGAATCATCCACGAGCTTTACCGGCCCGACATCGCGATGATTCCGATCGGCGACCACTATACGATGGGGCCGCGCGAAGCCGCTTATGCCTGCAAGCTTCTGCAAGCAGGAACGGTCATTCCCATGCATTTCGGAACATTTCCAGCGCTGACGGGCAGGCCGAGCGAGTTGCATAAACTCGTGCCCGAAATCGAAATCCGGGAAATGAAGCCAGGCGAAACAATTTTTTAGCCTTGATGGAGGACCGGCGTCCCGCCCGTCAAGCCGAACGAAGCTCAGCTGTTTGTAAGGAGACGAATTGCCCAAGCCAAAAGCAACCAAGCCAGATTGGCAGATGCCTGGCATCGTCGCCGAGTCCGTCGAAGACTACCTATACTCCGTGCTCCCACCCCGCGATGAAGTGCTAACAAAGATGGAAGAGGAAGCGGACAAGCGAAAGATCCCGATCGTCGGTCCAGCCGTCGGGCGTATCTTGCATCAACTGGCGCTCATGGTTGGGGCGAAAACAGTTTTCGAAATGGGCTCCGCCATCGGCTATTCGACCATCTGGTGGGCCAGAGCGGTGGGCAACGGCGGGCTGGTGTTCTACACCGACGGCGACCGCAAGAATGCCGAGGAAGCTCGCGGATATTTCGAGAAGGCCGGAGTCGCGTCTCGAATCAATGTGTCCACCGGAGATGCCTTGGAGCTTCTTTCCGAACACAAGCAAGAGTTCGACATCATCTTCAACGACGTTGACAAAGAAGATTATCCGCGCGTGCTTCGACTTGCTCTGCCGCGTCTGCGCAAGGGCGGTTTATTTGTTACGGACAATGTTCTGTGGAGCGGAAAGGTCGCTCAGAAGACTCCTGACAAAACGACGAAAGCGATTCTCGAATTCAACCGCCTGCTCTACAGCTCTCCGGATTTATTTACCACGATCCTGCCAATCCGCGACGGGGTCGCGGTGGCCGTGAAGAAATAACTCAGATCGATTTGACCGGAATCAAAGTCAAATCCTCTACCAGACCGACTTCTTTCTGCAGAAACGGCTCGGCGTAGGTTACGCCTCCCAGCAGGCCATAAAAGCGTGCCATGGCTTCAGTGCGTGCGCGAATCTCAGCTTGTGCCGGGAACAGATCTTTGCCCGCTTCCTGATCGCTGAACTGCGATTTGTACGCCATCAGCGCCTGGAAACGCGCTTCGAATGATTCGGTAATATCAACGACAAATGTAGGTCTGACATCGTAATAAAGCGTCGCGTAGATAATCTTGAAAGGCCGGTGCCGCGAAAGCCTGGTAGCGCGGACTTCTTGACGGCTGTCCAGACGCGGGGGCGAGTCGCCCGCATCCACACTAAGATCCAGCTTGGCCAACCCCGCCAGAAAACATGCTTCATATCCCAGCGTCGACGCGGTGTAGTGATCCGGATGGCGTCCCTTCCAATAAGGAAGAATCACGACTCGCGGCCGCTGCTCCCGGACCACGCGCGCCACTTTCAGCCGGTTCTCCCAGGTGTTCTCAACCCGCCCATCCGGAATATCCAGAGCATCCCGCCACGAGACGCACAGTATCTTCGCGGCCTCTGCCGCTTCCTGCGCCCGGCTTTCCGCATTGCCGCGCGTTCCCATTTCTCCACGCGTCAGATCGAGGATGCCAGTGCGCCGTCCGTGCTGCGCCATTTTCAGCAGCGTCCCCCCACAAGTCTGTTCAACGTCGTCGCGATGGGCCGCGATGGCAAGAATGTCGAGAGGTGTCGTGTCCATTTCGACGCTACTTTTTCCTTTCCACCAGGAATCGCGCCAGTGCCTTCAACGTATCCGCGCGCGAACCAAACCCATCCAGCGAACTCAAGGCTGTTTCCACCAGCATATCCGCCCTCTTCAACGATTCATCAATTCCAAACAAAGCCGGATAAGTCGCTTTTTCCGCCGCTGTATCTTTGCCTGCGGTTTTTCCCAACTGCTCCGAAGTCTGCGTAACGTCGAGCACATCGTCGACGATCTGAAAGGCCAACCCAATCGCCTTCCCAAACGATCTCAATTTCTCAACCGTATCCCCATGCGCGCCCGCATAAAGACCGCCGCTCACGACGCTGGCAGTGATCAGGGCGGCAGTTTTCGAGCGATGAATGTATTCCAGCATCTGCAGGTCCGGCTTCGTATGTTCGGCTTCGAGATCGACCACCTGGCCGCCAATCATGCCATCCACTGTGCCAGTGCCGCGAGCGATCTCTTCGATGATGCGCACCCGAGCCTCCGCAGGGCAACGCAGGCGCGACAACGATTCGTATGCCTGAGTTTGCAGCGCGTCTCCCGCCAGAATCGCGATAGCCTCACCAAAAACTTTGTGACAAGTTGGGCGCCCGCGGCGCAAATCATCGTTATCCAGCGCCGGAAGGTCGTCATGGATCAGCGAGTAAGTGTGCAGCATCTCCAGCGCCGCGCCTAACTCTTCGATGCCAGGAGGAAGGGAACCATCCACCATGCGTCCGGCTTCCATACACAAAATTGGCCGCAGGCGCTTGCCCCCGGCGAAAACGCTGTGACGCATGGCGCGATGAATGGAAACTGGATACTGCGTAGCCGGCGGCAGCAATCGTTCCAGCGCGGCGTCAGTCAGCTCTCGGCCTGCCTCCAGGGTGTCTTTGAGCATGACGGTGAGTATAGCAAGGGCGCTTTCGCGTTTGCCCGGCGGCGTTGCTGCCTCAAAATAAAAAGGACGCCCCGCAGGCGTCCCTTTTGTTGAGGTTGTTTTCTAAGCTGCTGCGGAGCGCTTCATCTCGGCATCTCCCAGCGCGGCCCGCACAATGCCCCGAGTATCGGACGGAGGACATATGTCGGCAGCCCCGGCGTTCAGCGCGGCGGTCCACATATTGTCGTCGGCTAAACGGTGGGTGCAAATGATTCGGGCCTTGGGAAATTCACGCGACAGATGCTCAACATCGGAAATGGACGCGGCTTCCATATCCAAAATGGCAATGCCCGCAATATGCTTCGCAATGCTATTGCGCAATTCGCCCAGCGACTTGACCTGGCAAACCGATGCGGAAGAACCCAGGGCGGAAACGAGAGACTGCGCTACCCTGGAATCGTTCTGAAGAAGTACTACGTTGAGAGGCTGCATTACTTTCCTCGGGCTTCTACCGCTAGGCACGGCAGCCTGGCTGTGCCGGCGTTCCACGGGAGTGGTCGCCGTCACAGACGTTAATTCTTGATGAGGTGCAGCAAGCGATGCGGCCTTTTATCTTTTGACGGCCGTACTCTCGGTCAAAGGCTCAAACGACTCAGCCTGGAGCTTCCCGTTCTGCTTCAGCAGGATTTCCACTTTGCCCTCGGCCTGTTCCAATTCTTTTCGGCAAGTGGCTGAAAGCTGCATGCCTTCCTCAAAGAGCGTCAGAGATTTCTCCAAGGGCACTTCTCCCTTTTCGAGTTCCTGAACAATCTTCTCCAGACGCTGAAGGCAATCTTCAAATTTCGCCAATGGGTTTCTGCTCCGACCACCATTTTAATCCACCAGGGGGCGGATTGTGTCCAGTTGAAAATACACTTTAATCAAGATCTAACCTCGGTCAGACCGAAGTGGGACGGGTCGTTCCCAAGGCAAATGAAGTGGATCAATCTGCGCTAGCGCGTCGTCCTCCCAACGCCTCCAGAACATCCACAGCCAAGCTATATCGTCCCATGGGCGCGCTGATCTGTGCCCCTTGCGCCATTTCGCGCACCGCAATCAACATCTCGCGGGCGATTGCCACTCCTTCTTCTCTCGCGGCCTCCGGAGTTTTCGCCGCCCCCATGCGCTCCAGAATGGAGTCGGGAACCGAAACTCGCAATTCGTTCTTCATGAACTCCGCATTGCGCACGCTGATCAGCGGCCATATTCCCGCAACCACCGGAATTCGGCAGTGCTCAATCCGCCGCAGAAAACTCTCCAGCAAACTAAGATCGAAGACGGGCTGAGTCACGACGTATTCTGCGCCGGCCTGGACCTTGAATTCGAAGCGACGAATTTCTTCATCCATGTCGCTCAGTCCGGGGTTAGCGCCCACTCCAATCACGAATGCTGTTCCGATCCCAATCGGATTGCCGCCAATATCGAGGCCGCGATTCAGATTGTGAACGATATTCACCAAGCCGATCGCATCCACATCGAATACCGCGGTGGCATCGGGGTAGCTGCCCATCTTCGGCGGATCGCCGGTAATGCAAATCAGATTGCGGATGCCCGTCGCCGCCGCGCCCAGCAAGTCGGATTGGATGCCCAGCACATTGCGGTCTCGACAGGTGTAGTGCAGGATGGCTTCGATGCCCACCTGCTGTTGGATCAGCAACGACAGTGCCTGATTGCTCATGCGGGCGGAAGCCCGAGGACTATCCGGAACATTGATCGCGTCCACGCCTACCGACTTGACGAAGCGTGCGCCCTCGATTTCTTTGCGAATGTCTGTCCCTTTGGGCGGAACAATTTCCACCATGGTTACGAATTCACCCGAGGCAAGCTTCCCGCCCAGCCGGGAGCGATTCTCCAGAGCGATGGTCGAGGCCGCTGCAGGCTTGACCTGGGCAGTCGCCGTAGCTACCGTAACCTTCGCGCGTGCATCCCCGATTCGTAGCGCCGACTTCATCACCCGAGTATGATCCGGAGTCGTACCACAACATCCGCCCACAATCCTTACACCCGCCGCCACGAACTTGCGCGCATAACTGGCCATGTACTCCGGCGAACAAAGGTAGATATTCCGGCCCTCGACCGAGCGTGGCATACCGGCATTGGGCTGTGCCGACAACGGCAGCGAAGTTGCCGCTCGCATGCGTTCTACCGCATCCAGCATGGCAACCGGGCCGACGCTGCAATTGCATCCAATAACGTCCACGCCCCACTCTTCCAATCGCGGGGTGAAAGTTTCCGGAGTTGAACCGTCTAGACAATTTCCTTCTTCGTCGATCGTGACATGCGCAACCACCGGGATCTTGGGATTTACATCGCGAGCTGCCAGGATGGCCTGATGAAGTTCTTCCAGGTAACCGAAAGTCTCGAGCATCAGCATGTCGACGCCACCTTCGATCAGCGCCGCAATTTGCTCCCGGAAGGCATTTCGAGCTTCCTCGAACGAGGTCTTACCCAGCGGTTCAATGCGCACTCCAAGCGGTCCCACCGATCCGGCTACGAAAACATCGAAGCTCTTGGCGGCTTCGCGCGCCAGGCGTGCTCCGGCAAAGTTGATTTCGCGAACCTGGCTGGCCATGCTGTGCCGCGCCAACCGGAACGAACTTCCACCGAAAGTATTGGTTTCAATTATCTCCGCACCCGCCTGCAAATACTCGTGGTGAATACCCCGAATCAGATCCGGCTGTGAAATATTCAATTCGTCGTAGCTGCGATTGATGAAAATCCCCTTGGCATAAAGCAGGGTTCCCATCGCGCCGTCGCATAGCACAGCCGATTGTTTTATCCGCGCCAGTAAGTCCTTGGACATTCATTTCAGAATACAAGAGGATCACCGCTTTTGCATCTTGGCTGAATGGTAGGTAGTGTTACAGTCATCCTGAACAAGGGTTCTTTGCGCAATGAAGAGCCTGTCCCGAGCGAAGTCGAGGGAATCTGGTCGAGCCGCGCGATGTGTCGCGTTCTTTGCGACACAATAACCGCGCGTTTGGCTCGCTTCCCTATTAAACTGCACCACCGCTGACTGGTATGCGGGCGCAGACTCTAAATTCTCCGAAGTCGCTCTGTTATAATCCGCTTTCTTGCATCTAAATCTCTATCCTTCATGCTCTTCGGAGTCCCAGGTTTGAAGCGAATCTCGGTCAGCATAGTTGCGCTCATAATAGTCTGCACCGCCCTTATTTCCTGCGGAAAGAAAAACCCTACCGCAATCCCCAGCACCATTTCTAGCAAGCCCAGCGGGCTCACTTTTCGCGTCTTTATTTCGAATCCACTTTTCCCGGCCGGGACCGGAACCGGGGGAGCTGGGCCGTTTTTTCCGGTCTTGAATATCGTCAACGCACAGCTCGATGTCCTATCTACCTCGGTCGTTAACGTAACAGGCACCATTACGCAGCCCGGATTGATGGCGCTCGCTCCTAACCTGAAGTACACGGTGGTATACAGCCAGATCGGAAACACGGTGGCCGTGGTCGATAATTCGACTGAAACCGTCGCCAAGGTCGCCGGAAGTACCACTCCAGTGCCAGCTATCGCACTGCCCGGCCTTACCGAGAGCATCGCAGTCAGCCCTTTTGCTACCAGCGCCTATGTCGCCGTGCCTACTGCCCCGGTCTTTGGAGAGAATCCTGGTACGGTGCAGGTCTTGAATCTGCAGAATGGGTCCACAACCGCGTCCATCCCGGTGCCCGGCGCGCACTGGGTCGTGTGCAGCCCTGACGGCAACCACGTTCTGGTTTTCAGCGATAACTCCGACACGGTAACCGTTATCTCGACGATTCTGATTGGGACCAACACCGATCCTCGAAGCTACATCACCGGCTTCGACCGTCCGGTATGGGGTATTTTCACCGGAAACTCGAGCGCGTTCGTGATGAATTGCGGTGCCCAATGCGGCGGTACGGCGGCGGGGGTTAGCGTGGTCAACTTGGGCGCGACTTCGCCCTCAAGCACGACTCCGGTTGATGCGGCAACCTATGCTTTGCTGAACAACACCACGCTGTACGTGGTCGGAACTCCACCGGGAGGAAACACCTGTGATGGAACGCCAACCGCGGCCACGACCTGTGGCCGGCTGAGCATTATCGATACGGCTTCGATGACCGTCGCCGGTTCAGCCGTGATCACAGACGGATACCACGATCGTATGCAGATCAGCCAGAACGGACAGCTCTACATCGGTTCGCACAGCTGCACCAATATCAATGTTTCTGGGGGCGAGGTTCGCGGCTGCCTGTCCATCTTCAACACAACCAACGGTAGTATCGTAATTCCGCCCAACAACGGCGATGTGACCGGAATCCAGCAAATCACCGGCCGCGACATCGTTTACCTGATCCAGAATGGCGCCCTTCAAATCTACGACGCCGACACCAACCAGCTGCAATACACTCCGAACAATACCCAAAACAACCACGGCCAGGTAGACATCGTCGGCCAATTGTATGACGTGAAGTTAGTCAATTAAGAAAAACTCTTGGCCTTGGGAGTTTTATAAAAGCACGGCTTTCAGAGGCTGCGGAAGAAATCGGCGGCTGGAGCCTTGAAGGGGCATGGCTTCAGCCATGCCGAAGTCCTCGAAAACGACGTAAGGCGACGCTTGCAAACCGCGTCCACCAGTACTTCGGGCCGCCTGAGTTCGGCATTTTTCCGAGCACTTGTGCCGGCCGTCACGGTTCCAACACCACCTCGTGTACACGCGCGTTCACGACCGCCGGCCCTGAACCCGGCCACCCAACAGTGAATCCCTCGTACCACGCCTGCCACTGGTCCAGGTAATACGG
>JBEKGG010000075.1:0-16600 GCA_050012915.1 Terriglobales bacterium
CCTTCGCTTGGCGGTATCCACCTTCGGGTAGGACAGATTCAAATCCTCAAGCGTCTCAACCACCGCCGCTGCTACTGCCGCATGAGTAAACCATTTATTGTCCGCCGGGATGACGTACCAGGGCGCATCTGGGCTCGAGGTATGGACAATCATGTCCTCATAGGCCTTCATGTAATCGTCCCAATATTCTCGCTCGTGCACATCGGCCTCGGAGAACTTCCAGTTCTTTTCCGGGCGCTCCAGCCGCTCCAGAAAACGCCGCTTCTGCTCCTTCTTCGAAAGATTGAGGAAAAACTTGCGGACCACGATTCCATTGCGCGTCAAATAACGATCAAAGCAGTTGATGTCCTCAAAACGATCCTTCCAAATATCTTTGGTCACGAGCGACGGAGGAATTCTTTCATTTTTCAACACTTGGGGATGCACCCGCACCACCAGCACTTCCTCGTAATAAGAGCGGTTGAAGATACCGATCTGACCGCGTTCCGGGAGCCTCCGCAGGGCACGCCACAGGTAATCGTGATTCAACTCTTCCGGCGATGGAGTTTTGAACGAGTACACCTGGCAGCCTTGCGGATTTACGCCCGACATCACATGCTTGACGACGCCATCCTTACCGGCCGCGTCCATTGCTTGAAGAACGAGCAACACGCCCCAGCGGTCCTGGGCATAGAGCTTATTCTGCAACTCGCTCATTGCGGCGATGCCGTCGGCCAGAAGTTGTTCGGCGTGTTTCTTGGAATGTATTTTCCCGGTGTCTTGCGGATCGAAATCCTTCAACCGGAACTTGCTTCCGTCTTCGATCCTATAAGGCTTGACCAGCTTGCTGGCCCAACTCATGAGCAGGCTCCATTCAGCGCTGATTTACCAAACAATTCGCAGAAAGATGCAGTGTACATCAGGCCGAATGTAAGCGCGGGCATTCCCGCCATTACGCTTTATTCACGCTGTTGCAAGTCGTTGCAACTGTCGGAACGTTACGTTTTTTAGTTACTGCGCCGGTTACTTTCCCAAACTATCGTGCTACGTCTATGGCCCGTTTGGGCGTTGCACTACTGGTGTGAGCTTGCTACTTTGAGTTCATTGAGCCTCCCCTTAGGTGCTGTGATGGATTTTCTAGGGGGTGAGTTATGAAACTAGTTCATCTTTGCTATGCGGCGTTGGGGTTTGCGGTGGCTCGCTGGATCTTTAAGCGAGAGCCCATGCCGGTAGCTGATCCAGTCACTCGTTTCCGCTCATCTGGCTTGCTGTAAAACTTCACGGGCGTGTGGCGCCCTGTTGCGCGGCTACTTCGTCCCGCACGTCCGTGATTTTATTCTTAGGGCCCCAATGCGGTTCCGTGTTTCGGACTTTGCAGGTGTAATCGAAAACTCGTACCGATTCCCATCGTCCCTAAAGGTTCTAATACCAACGTTCATCCCCGCCTTCTCCTACCAAGCCACTTTCTGACTACAATTTCAGTTAGGAGATCTCCGCTTTTCAGGCGATTACGGATGAAGCATCGGTGTTATCTCGGAGTATTTCTGGTTTTTCTAGGCGTAGTCTCGCTGGAAATGATGCTGCCTGTTTGCGCTCTCGCGCAGTCGGACGGCGATGTATCGCTCGGCGATCTGGCGCGTTCTCTGCGCCAGAGCAAAGAGCCGAAACAACCGGCTGCGCCAGGCATTATCGATAACGACAATCTGACCCAGGTGATCGACGATGTCCAACATTTCCGGCTCGGCGCACGACCAACGTTTACCTTCGAAGGCGGCGCAACTCACTTCCAGATGGCTTCGCCCGACGGCACCTGCAGCCTTTCCTTTAACGCCAACAATACCGCCTTGCTGTCCAATCCTTATGTATCGCAAGATCTGCCGCAGGGCGAGCTCGCGAAATTAGACGGCCCCGCGAATATTCATGGAGACACACTCGAAGTTTCGATGTACAACGCCAGTTCGTGGAGCGTAAGGGAGATTACGGTGGGCCTTACCATCGTGCGCCATGACGACACGACTGCGGACGCCTACGGAGCCGCGAAGCTTTTGCCCGCTGTCGCTGAAGAAGCGACGCTTGCCGACAAACGTTCGGACGTGACCGTGCTTCTGCATCTAAAAGGATCGGCTGCGCCCTTTGCGACAACAGTCTTTCAGGAAAAGCTGGACGAAAGTCTCGACGACGGCCAGGAGTGGCATTGGGCCATTGTTGAGGCCAAGGGAATCCCTCCCGCCACAGTTGCGGATGGTTCGAAGCATTAGTCGCGACTGTAGAGACATAGCCAGCTATGTCTCTACGACTAACGTGCCGATTCCTCGCGTCGCCAGACGGATAACGCCGGCGCTCCTAGTGCGAGCAGGCCGAGACTAGCCGGTTTTCGAATCGGCGCGGCAAGAACTGCATTTGCTTTTGCAATGTCGATGTTCTCCGGCCCTTTGGTCCTGCCCGTGACGATAGGTTTGTTGGGAATCGTCTCGTAGGCATAACCGGTAATCCTGGCGGGGAAACCGGAAGAGCCGGCAACCCTTTTAACGCGTGCCCAACCAAAGTGGACCTTCCCCTTGATAAGGAATTTAAGACCCACATAGGCTTGTTTGGTTTTTATCCATGGACAGAAAGCCGCGCCGTGCGTGCTGTCGCCGCTGGCAAAGGCCATCAACAGCAGAGAATTGCCCGGCTGAAAACGACGATGCGGTCCTAACGCTTCTCCCGCGGGCGCCGCAACAGCGCAGAGTGGCCTTGGCTCTCGACGGCCCAGACCCGATTCGACCGTTGCAGAGGCGTGACCCTGAGCGACGATTCATGATTTCCCTCCGCGCGATCACTCCGCCACGACGGAAGCCCGGGCCTGAATAGCCGGCGGCAAATTGAAAATCGTTGATCCCATCGTGATTGAGGTCTAAATTGACGAGCGCGCCGTTGACATTGATGGGAATATTCGACGGCGTGTAAACGATCTTTGCGTTGCCCGGATTTGCCGCCGCCAACATTCCTACTCCGGCGGCTGCAGCCGCGAGCACATAGGAATTGAGCCGTTGACTCGTGGACTCGGGAAGGTTGGGCAGCAGGCTCGGAGGCTGGGTCAGTTTAATCTCCTTATTCGGCAGGATCAGATCTCTTGCCCAGCACGAAGGCGGCAATTATGTCGCGCCTGCTGGGAAACATCAATCAGGGAATTGTAAAAAGTTTGCAAAATCTTCGCGAATTCGCCCAAGACCAGAATCGGTGAAATCTCCAAGAAGCGAACTCGCCTACGCAACGTTTTGTGGAGGAGTTGCGGAATCCTTTCGGCGCGGGATGGGAGCGCCGGCGATCCCAGCGCGAGCAAATATCTAAAATAGGTTTCGCACCTCTTCGGTTTTTCCGCTTTTCATGCTCCGGTAGGCCGCGTCCAGGATTTCCTGATTGCGCCAGCCTTCTTCGCCGGGAATCGGAAACGCTGCTTTGCCTTCGACGGCGTCAGCGAACGCATCCACTTGCAGCGCGTAGGCCAGCCGGTTCGAGACGGTGTGAGTCTCTACCAGGGCTCCACCACGGCGCAGTTCGAGCGCGATGGGATGCTCCACGGTCAAAGCATTGTCAGCCCACAGCACACCAGTCTCCCCAACCAGTTCCAGAGGCGTGCGGTATTCGGCGAGAAATGAAACCGCAACCGTAGCCAGAGTGCCGCGCGAGAACTCAAGCACCATCGCCGCTCCGTTTTCCACTTCGCCCGCTTCGCCGGAAATCCCGCGAGCGGTAACCCGTAATACTTCGTCACGCAAAATGAAGCGCAGCGTGTCGATGCAGTGAACGCCGACATCGGCGACCGGGCCGCCGCCGGAGATTACCGGATCATGAATCCAGGTCCGCGCGTGCCCGTGAGATGCGGGAAAAGAAAATTCGGAGCGCGCAAAAACTGTTCGGCCAATTTTTCCTGTCGACAACTCCTGGCGCAACCAGGCCGTACTCTCTTCAAAGCGAAAAACATGGGCCACCCCTAAGAGAACGTTGGCTTTGCGCGCAGCTTCGACCATCTGCCGGCACTGATCGGCGTTATTTGCCATCGGCTTCTCGCACAAGATCGGTTTGCCGCACGAGGCTGCGACCAGCACATCCTCTAAATGGCAGGCATTCGGAGTGGTGATGAACACGGCATCTACTTGAGGAGAGCGGCACAGATTCTCTGCCGAATCAAACGCCAGTGGGATATCATGCTGCCGCGCCGATTCTTTCGCCTTCGCCAAATCGCGGCGCGAAAGCGCGGTAACGCGGCAATTCTTCGCAAGCGCGAATCCAGGCATCAGCCGCTTCACTGCGTGCAGTCCGAATCCGATAATTCCAAAGTTGATCATGGGAGAGTCGTTCGATGAATTGCGTCCGCTTTCGCTTATGGTCTCAGGTATCTACAATTTCTGGAAGTTACATTCCAGCCGAATTCATTTTGCCACCGACATCGCTGCAGGCGAAACCGACGTGGGCGCAGACTCTGATGAAGAGGTTAGACCTCCGGTGCTTGTGTCAATCGACAGCGCCGTAATGCTGTTGCTGGTTTGACTGCCGACGTACAGAAACAGATTATCCGGGTCTAGCACCGCGAATAAGGGCGCTACTCCGGCGCTGAAAGGCGAGCTCGTAATCTGCGTCAGCACCCCCGTCACTGGAGTAACGGTAAAAACCGAGACGTTGCTCGATCCTTGGTTGCCTACATAAAGATAAGGGTCCAAAACTGCCAGCGACGTCGGCGTCGTCCCGGTGGCAAACGTACCGAGCAACGTTAGAACCCCAGTGCTCGAGTTGATGCCCAGCACCGAAACCGTATTGTCGGACGAATTCGCAACGTAGACAAAAGTGCCTGCAGGATCAACGATAATCGCCCTCGGTACATTCCCGACTTGCGCCGGCAGGCCGGGTACGAGTTTTAAAACGCCCGACGTGATCGTGTAAACAATCACCGCCGTCAAATTCGGATTCAGTACGTACAGGAATTTGCCCGAAGGCGTGATCGCCAGAGCGAACGGATTGTTATACGTGGTAAAGGGCGATCCAGCGACTGCACTAAGAGCCCCGGTCGAGGAATTGATGGCATATACCGAAATGTTGCTGGAAAGTTCGTTCGCCACGTAAAGATAATTGCCTCCACTGTCCATGATCATGGAAAGAGGCGTCAGTCCAGTGGTGGTCCGCGGCAACACTTCCTGCAGCGAGCCTATGGAGCTGTTGATGGTGAACAGCGAAATATTGTTCTCGTTGCGATTCGCGACATAAACGAACTGACCGTTTGGATGCACCAAAATCGACGCCGGCGAGCTGCCGGCGGGAAACGGCGATCCCACAATGGTGGTGAACGACACAGTGTTGTCGGTGCTGCTGGTGCCGTTGAGATTTACCTTGATGCGGAGGGCCCCCACCGCGTTCGAGTTTGGCAGAGTGACATAAGCGGTATGAGAATTCGATCCGGAGGAAATAATTGATGGGGAGCCGCACCCCCCCAGTGGTGCCAGCCCCATGGCAATCAGAACCAGCCATACTCGCCTGCCAGGTATGAACCAGCCCCTTCGGGAAAACGGAACTCTTCGACGCATCGAACTTTTCGCAGATTTAAGCAACATAGCTTCGAAAGTTTTCAGATTTCTGGATACAACAAATTTCGGGCTTCACAGTTTCGGCCGTCGGCCAAAGTGGCCGATGTGGAAAACCAAGCCGGTCGAGATCCGCACATCGGACTGAGTCGTCCGAAACGTGTCGGTATGAACGTAATCCGCCATTATTCGAAATGTGAACCGTGGATTCAGGTCCCGGTCGTAGCCTCCTCCCAGAGCGTAGGCGCGTCCAACACTTTCAAATCCAGACTTCATTAAAGTCTCGATGTTGACCGTATTCTGCGCTTTGCCGAAAAATGCATGCACGAAGTATTTCGATTTGTATTTGCGCAACGAATACTGCGGGCCAATCATGTAGTTGTATGCGGTGATCATGGAGCCGTAGTTACCGCTCCCATCCGCCGTCACCCCAAAGTTGTGCGTGATGTTATACGAGACCTCGCCGTCGAATCCATTCAGATTCGACCAACTCGGATAGCCCAGCGGCGGCGAATCAAAACGCATGTAGGAATAGCCGCCAAAGATCTCCCACTGAGGAGCGATCTGTCCCGCCGAAAGGGAAGATGCCGCCATGACAACCGAAACAACCATGAAGAGGAAGATTGCCGCTCTCTTGCAGGGGATGCCTACACGCTCAATGGCCATTAGTATGAAATTACCAACTTCCCTCCAGAGTTGTCCCCTGGTCGACGGTAAGATTGCCGCACTTTATCTTCGCACCTATGAATAGTGAAGTCTAACGATCTGGAATCAACGATTTTACCCAGGATTCCGGCCGCATTTTCTTGTCACTGTAACCTAATGATTGCTAGGATGCCGCAAGTTGCCGCAAAATTACCTGACCATGTGTACATGAAACACAACTTACGTAAGAAATCACAAACGAGCCGCGATGATTTCGGAAACTGGAAGTCTAACAGAAGTCGTCCCGCTATTCCCAGATAGCGGCACCGCGGGTGCGGTTTAAGATGCATGCACAGCCGCGAGAATTCGTCCTTGAGATCCTCGCGTTGTGCTGGCGTGAGATTGGTAAGAACTCGTGACAGCGGAGTTTCACAAAACGGCAAAGATATGCGTACAGCATTCGATGTATTGCTCGCGAACGTGCAGTCGCGGTACAGTTAGCACTGCGCTTCAGCGGTCATGGGTTAGCCTCACCGGCACTTCCTCTTTAATTTCGCCTCGAAATTTGGACCCTTACGATCGCTCTTTTTCCGCGAGCCTTCATAAGGCAATCCCGAGGGGACGGGGACGGCATCCCCAACCCGCAATGTTGCGCCATACACTCTAAGGGGAGCTTTACAAGATGACGAGTACAGTGGGTTCGTGGAAGTTGCTGTTCGCCTCTTTTCTACTGTTGGCTTTTGGTACGAGCCAATTCGCTGCTGCAAAAACGCTTTGCGTGAATCCAGGGGGCACCAAGGGATGCTACAAGACGATCACCGATGCGATAGCAGCCGCCACAGCCGGCTCCACCATCAACGTGGCCGCGGGCACTTACGCGGAAGACGTGGTCATTCCCAAGTCGCTTTATTTGATCGGAGCGGGATCGAAGACCACAATCGTGGATGCTACCGGTCAGAACAACGCCTTCTACGTCGACGGCCTCGATAATCCCAAGCTGTCCACAGTGACGATTCAGGGATTCACGGCTAAGAATGCCAACTTTGAGGGCATCGCAGCGACCAACGTCACCGACCTTAACATTTACAACAACCTGGTGACCAATAATGACCTGTCGTTAGATGTTAAGAGCTCAACTTGCCCGGGCCTGCCTGCATGGGAGACTTCGGAGGGTGCCGACTGCGGAGAAGGAATTCACATCAGCGGTACCGCATATTCGACGGTCGCGAATAATGTCAGCGAAGGAAACGCTGGTGGAATCCTGGTCAGCGATGACACGGCAAAAAGCGAGTACAACGTGATTTCAGGAAACACCTTCAAGGACAATCTTTACGACTGCGGAATGACCCAGCCGTCGCATCCGGCCTACCCCAGCACCGTAACCAAGCCCTATGGCATCTACTACAACACTTTCTACGGAAACACCTCAACCGGAAATGGGACCGCGGTCGCAGGAGCTGGCGCGGGAATTCTCCTAGCCGGTTTCGTGCCGTACGCGATTGTTGAGGGCACCCAGATCATTAACAATACGATTACCAACAACGGTCTTCCCGGCGTGGTCTTTCACGGCCACTCGAACGGTGGAACCCCTGGCGTAAACCTTGAAGACACCATTATCACCGGCAACACAATTTCAGGAAATGGTGCCGATACCGGGGACGCTGAAACCCCCGGGACGACCGGAATCAATGTGTTCGGCGCCGCAGCTTCAGGAAAGGCAGCGGCAGCCAACCTGACGGGTGTTCTGATTTACGGAAACACCATTACTAAAGAAGCCTATGCGATCGTGGTCAACAACTCCGATAGGACGGTCGCGCACCTCAACAATCTGGACAACACCGGCAAGGTCGGTGTGGACAACACCGGCACAGGCTCAGTGGATGCAACACAAAACTACTGGGGCTGCGCGGAGGGTCCGACTAATAAAGCCTGCTCGAGCGTGAAGGGACCGAAAGTAACGGTCGACCCGTTCCTAACGGCGAAAGAGTGAAACTCGTTAGAGTCCTAGCTGTAACCGAATGACGTTTGGGGGAGGCAAGATCGCCTCCCCCAAACTTTTTAGAGGCTGACGAAAACTCTGCCCCTCAAGGAACGAGCCGGTACCCGCGTCCGCCTCCGGCATAGATTGCTCTCCGGTGGGATGACAGTAGGTGTCTGCTGCCACGATTGCTATACCATCCGCTACCAAGACAAAAGATCAGTTTGCCCGCTGACATCCCGACGAACTTTTTGGCTTTCGAGTTACTAACCGCAGCGGCGGACCTCGCCTCTCTCGGCATCCGGCATTTTGCGCCGAAGCAGAACTTTTGAGCGATATCTGTGCACTAATATCTATGCAAAACAGCAGTTGACATCACGCAAGCCGCGGCCTAACATCCCCACCATCGCCGCTTCGGATTTTGCATGATTGGTAAGGTCCTGGGCCACTACCGAGTGCTCGAAAAGATAGGCTCGGGAGGGATGGGCGAAGTTTACCGCGCCAGCGATGAACGGCTGGGACGGGACGTCGCCGTCAAGATACTCAAACCCTCTCTAGCCCATGATCAGGATCGCCTGCGCCGTTTTGAGCAGGAAGCCCGCGCCGCCGCCGCTCTCAGTCATCCCAACATCGTCGCCATTTATGACATCGGTATGCAGGATGGCGCTCCGTACATCGTCTCCGAGTTGCTCGAAGGACAGACTTTGCGTGAGCGCCTGCTCAATGGTCCCATCCCGCGTCGGCAAGCGCTTGACTTCGCCCAACAGATTGCGCAGAGCCTGGTGGCGGCCCACGAAAAACGCATCGTGCACCGTGATCTCAAACCGGAAAATCTGTTCCTCACCAAAGATGGCCGGATTAAAGTTCTCGACTTCGGGATTGCCAAGCTCCTAAGTTCCACCTTCAGTTCAGAAGCGGGCGAGGTGGTCTCGATCGCGAGCATGACCACGCAAACCCGGAGCGGCTCGATCCTGGGAACCGTGGCCTACATGTCGCCCGAGCAGTTGCGCGGCAAGGCTGTCGATCATCGCAGCGACATCTTCAGTTTTGGCGCAATCCTTTACGAGATGCTCACCGGCAAACGCGCCTTCGCCGGAGAGACACAAGTCGACACCATTACGGCAATCCTTAAAGAGGATCCTCCGGAGATGGTTCGCGAAAGTCGCGACATTCCACGCGCGTTCGAACAGGTGGTCCGGCATTGTTTGGAAAAGGAACCGGAGAATCGTTTCCAATCGGCGCGCGATTTGGCCTTTGCGCTCAGCACATTGTCGGGCGTTACTACCGCCAGACAAGTCATTCCGTTTCGCGTGGGCACAGTGCGGTTGCGAGTGTGGTTGCCCCGCATAGTCGGTGCGTTGTTGCTGGCGGCTCTTGCCGTGTATGCAGGAGTCCAGCTCCGAACCGTTGAGAACCCGGACTACCGCCGCGTGACCTTTGAGCGGGGCACCGTTTACTCGGCTCGCTTCACGCCCGACGGGCGAACCGTCGTCTATGGAGCTTCGTGGAACGGGCGTCCGCTACAGATCTTTTCCACCATCCCCGACTCGCTGCTGGCTCGGCCGCTGGACTTAAATTCCGCGTATCTTTTGGGCATCTCGCGCAGCAATGAACTGGCGCTTACCTTGCACGGCAGGCCGGGCTCGCGCCTCGATTTCGAAGGCGGAGTCCTGGCTGAGTCTCCCATGCTTGGCGGAACGCCGCGGGAAATTCTGCAGAATGTGGCTTGGGCAGACTGGAGTCCGGGCGGAGAACTCGCCGTCGTTCACCATGTGGATGGACTCGACAGACTGGAATTTCCAATTGACAAAGTTCTTTACCAGACCAGTGGAACCATTAGCAACCTCCGCTTTTCTCCGCGCGGAGATCGCATCGCCTTTCTCGATCACCCCAAGCGATGGGATGACGGCGGCTCCGTCTGCGTTATCGATCTGGCGGGAAATAAGACAACGCTATCTTCTGGTTGGGGATGGGAATATGGTCTCGCGTGGTCGCCCAAAGGCAACGAGGTCTGGTTCAGCGCGCTGGAAAACGGATCCAGCAATCGCTCTCTGTGGGCGGTAAGTCTGTCGGAGCGCCTGCGCAAAGTTCTGACCGTGCCCGTGGGCTTCACCATGCAAGACATGGCTCCCGACGGACGCATTCTAGCGACCATCGACAGCGAGCGGCTAGCCATGGAGTGGAGCGGCGAAGACAAGAAAGTGCGCGATCTTTCCTGGTACGACTGGAGCATCGCAAAAGATATTTCGCCGGATGGCCAGTCAATATTATTCGAAGAAGGATCAGAACCGGCGGGCCCAAAGGATGCTGTCGCTATTCGCAAGATCGATGGCTCGCCGCCCACTCGTTTGGCCGACGGCACGGCGGACACGCTATCCCCCGACGGTAAATGGGCGATCTCGTTCTCACGAACTGGACCGACGCAGCTTACTCTGCTGCCAGTCGGCCAGGGCCAGGCCAAATATATCTCGTTGCCGCGCTTGGAGCGATTGCAGAACGGATCTCATTTTCTGCCGGATGGCAAGCGGATCGTCTTCAACGGAAACGAGCCGGGACACGGAGGTCGCACGTATGTCGTCGACCTGGCCGGAGGCAAACCTGAACCCGTCACCCCTGAGGGTATCTACGCCACTCTGCCTTCGCCCGACGGCAAATTCCTGGCGGGCGAGGTTGGCTACAAACTCGATATCTTTCCGCTCGACGGAGGGCCAGTGCATCACATCCCCGATGTAGAGACCGGCTATGTGCTCGCGCAATGGTCCGCCGATAGCAAAGCTCTGTACGTCTTCCGCCCGGGAGAATTGCCCCTAACCATTCAGCGCTTGGATATTTCCACGGGAAAGATGAAAGCGGTTCGCGAGTTGGTCCCGGCGGATCTTGGCGGAGTGGTTTCCATCGCGCCGGTGATCACCAACCTGAACGCGTCCGAGTTCGCCTACAGCTATTATCAAACATTGTCGGTGCTGTATGTGATCTCCGGCCTGAACTAACTCTGATCTTGGTGGCGTCCGTCCACACCATCATGCCTTCCTAAATGCGATACGCCGCGAAATTACGATTCTCCACATTTGTGATGTAACGTTTTCATCCTGCTCATCACTACCTTTTCAAGCCAGCAGATACGGCTTGGAGGGTAAAACAATGACAACGTCCAGAATCTCGAGAGTAGTGCTCGTGGCGTCGGCCGGAGCGATGATTATGGCCTTGACCGCCTGTCCGCCCTCCACGCCTCCGCTGAACCCGCTCACTTTGCTGCCGACTGACCCCAATCCCACTTGTGTTGTCACGTCCACACTATTCGCGACCTGGTTCCAATCGTCATCGACTCCGATACCGGCCCCGGTAAACACCGCCTTTGCCCCGGCAAACAGCGTGAATTTTCCGAATACGCCCAACTGCAGCTTCTATCAGTGGGCGATGCAGGATTTTCTGTGGCTGACTTCGCCTACTACATCTCTTTACGGCGGTAGCGGACTTATTCTGGATTCGCCAGCTTTCTACGATGTTACTCCGCCCGCATCCGACGGCAGCCGGACTTTCCTCCCGCACTCGGCGGGCTTCATCAGGCCCTTCGCGTTGCGGGCCGCGCAGGCGGGCCCAGAAGGTCTGCAGCTACTTTTTGACAGATCCGGGAAACCGTTCGAATTCAAACCCGCCGATGCGGGCGCGAAGCCGCTTGTCCGCAATGTCGCGGGCCAGACGGTCGAAATCGCGCATGTACGGGTAGAAAAAGGAAGAGCCATTCTACTCGACGCTAACGCTAACGTGATTCAGCCCTCACTCTCCCTTGGGATTAAGCCGGAGGATCGAGCCCAGGCAAGGACACAAATACCTACGATGATCATCGCGCAAGAATTCAAAATCGACGGGTTCCCGATCTTTATCGATCCGTCTCTCGCGGTCATCGACGTCGAGCAAGGCGAAGCCGCAGGCAGCAACCCTATCGGCAGCGGAGTGCTGGAGGCGCAGCTGGCAGCGGGAGGATCCCTGGTCTATTACGCAACCATCGTAAATGATGTCTATGCCTACTTTAAGACTGGCGTGTTTGATAGCAAAATTAGCGCGACCCAATTTCCGACTACAGGGACCGATTTGAGTAACATCACGAACTATGCTGCGTTGAATGGCAAAACGTTTCCGGATCCCAACGCCCTGGCGATCGAAGTGAAGTCGGCATGGATTGCGGCCGCCGGACTTCCAAACGTAAACAGCTACATCACTATGGAAGCCACCATACCGGTGTACAACCCCGCTCCCCCTCCGCCCTCAGGCACCACAACGATGGTCGCCACTGGAGGGCAGCAGACGGTGAAGCTGGCGCTAGTCGGGATGCACGTTGTGGGAAGCGCGAAAGGGCATCCGGAGATGATCTGGTCAACCTTTGAGCACGTCGCCAACGCACCCGCGGCTACGTACTCCTACATCAACAAGAGCAACGCGACCGTGACGGTGCAGCAAAACCTGGCGAAGCTGCCCGTAATCGGGGGCGTAACCATGCCATGGGTGTTTTGCTCGCCCAGTGCTACCTCTTTCAACAATCCCCACATGTCGTTCAATTCGCCGCCTAATATCACGGGCAACCCCACGATCTCGCCCAGCGATACCATACGCTGGAAGGCTTTCGGAGGAGGTTTTGACCTTACTCCAAATCCATTCGACGCTTCTACCGCCGCCTCGAACACCGAGCTCATATCGATCAACAACAGTCTTAGCCCGAGCAATGCTAGTCCGCTGATCGCAAGTGGCGACGTGCGCAGCAACTACGTTATGACCGGCGCAACTTGGACAGAGCTCGGGGAGCCTCCTACCACCCAGTTCCCCGCCGGCGGGAACCAGGTTGGCACCAGCTCACTCTCCAACATCGCGATGGAGACCTACCAGCAGGGGGTCGATAATACCTTTGCAAACGGGGGTTCAAATTGCTTCACTTGCCACGTCACCAATACGACTAACGTGAGTCATGTCTTCCCAGTCCTGAAGCCGCTTTTCTAGCTGCTTCTCTTTGTCGTGGTCGGCTGCCGGCGGCGGGTCGCGCAGGGAACGCGACGGTTTCAGACCGCCCGACCCGCTCAGAAAGTTTGATGAGTCTCGCTGCTAGGCGCTGGCTTTGTCGGTCAGCGGCAGCATGGGTTCATCCGTCTTTTGGATAGTCGGGCTGGACGTGGCTGCGTCCAAGTCCAGCTGCTCCTGGCCGCTGAGCACGGTGACGCGGCCGCGATAGGTCTTCAGATGTTTTTGCGCGGTCTCGAAGGCTTCTTGCGCTTTGTTCAAATTCTTGCCGACATTTTCAAACTGGCTCTGGAAATAGTCGAAGGACTTTTGCGCTTTCGATAATTCCAGACGGCTCTTCTCGAATCGACTCGCGACTTCATACCACTTGTGCACCAAAGCGATCGTTTGCAGCGTCATCAGCAAAGAGTTAGGCGAAACCGGAAAGACGTGCTGCAGATTCAGCCAATCGGCGAGCTCGCGATTGCGGATCACTTCCATGTAGAGCGTCTCGCTGGGCAAATACATTAGGGCGATGTCGGTGGTCCCGTTTTCCGGCTGGATGTAGGCCTTGATGCGTTTCGCTTCCGCCTTCATCACGCGCACCAGCGCAACGCGGGCCTCTTCGATCTCGGCTTCGACGTTGCTTTCGAACAGCGCCAGTACCGCTTCGCGCGGGAACTTCGCGTCAATCGGCAAACGCCGATCGGGGAACTGAATGATGGCGTCGGCACGCCCTCCGCCTTCCGGCAATTGCGCCTGCATTTCAAACATGTGAACTGGAAGAAAATCCGAAAGCAGGCGCTCCAGGCTGGCTTCGCCAAATTTGCCACGCAGGTGCGGCAGCTTCAGCAGATTATTCAAATCGTTGATCGAATGTCCGAGGGCTCCGACTTCGCGGAGCTGTTCTTCTGCCGCTTTCAAGTGCTGCTGCACTTTCTCGAACTGCGCGAAACCTTCCTTAATGTTCTGATCGAGTTTCTGCTGGACCTGATCGGTGATGTCGAGCAGGCGAGCGTCCACGCGGTCGCGAATCGAATCCAGGCTCTGTGCGGTTTTCTGATTGAGACTGTCGAACTCGGATTTGAGCTGCGCCGTGGTCAGCGCGAGCGACGAAGTCAGCTCAGTACGAGCCTGCGCCAGCCCCTCGGACTGCTCCCGGCGGCCGGCTTTCATCTGATCTTCGACGGCGGAACGAATGGCCGAGAAGCCGTCGCCCAGGCGGTCGGCGACCTGCAGGCCGATGGCCCCTTTGGTTTGCTCTAGACGCGTGGCGGTATCGGCTGTGGCCGAGGCGAACTGGGACGAGAGGTTTTGGCGCATAGCTTCGGCCTGGTCCGCAAGTTGCTTTAATGCTTCAAGTTGCGAGGAAGTGCCAAACCTTCGCTGAAACAGCGAAACAGCCAGTATCAAAAGGACTAGTTCCAGAACGAGAACCAGACCAAGCAGGAACGCGAATAAAGTCAATTCGAAACTATCTCCCTTGTAATCGTGCCTCAGCCGATTCTAGAGCGTATGGTCGAAGAATCAAAGCCGTAAAGTTGGTCCCCCAAACGCGATCCTCCCGGGTCCTGAACGTGGGTAAGGCGGAACATGTTTCGGGTCCCAACAGCTTGGCTGGCGGTGCTTTTGATCGGCGGAGCGGCTCCGGTAAAGGATCCGAAATCGCCGCCCGCCAACGTGTTGAATGCGGCCTCGGCGCAGCAGCCCTCCCCCAATGATCCATCGCCCTACGATGCCGAGGCCGAGCGCCAACTGTTCAGTCTGGCAAACCAGGCGCGGGCGCAAGCCGGAATCGCGCCCCTGCAAATGGACGAGGGTTTAACCCAGGCCGCGCGGGAGCATGCCGCGGCAATGGCCGCCCAGCACGAGCTTTCGCATCAGTTTGCCGGAGAGCCCTCTCTGCAGCAACGTCTTGCGGCCAACTGTTCGCTGCATCTGGATAAAGCTGGAGAAAACGTTTCGGTTGCCGGCGGCGTGGAGCAGTCGCATCAAGGATTGATGCACTCGCCCCCGCATCGCGAGAACTTGCTGAATCCCGGCTACAACGTGGCCGGATTCGGCGTGGTGCGTGCTGGTTCCTCGCTATACGTGGCGCAGGATTTCGCCCACAGCCTGCCCGCCTATTCGCCGCGGCAAGCCGGAGGATTAGTAACCGGGAGCATCGCCCGCTTACGCCGCGAGGCGAACTTGCCGCAGTTGCAGTGGGTGGATAGTGATGCGGCAGAAAATGCTGCCTGCTCCATGGCGCACGCGGATTCGTTGAAGACCGTGTCCGCTCGCGGATCCTACGTGGTTCGCTACACCACCGAGCAACCCGAGACTCTACCGGATGCGGCGTCCAACGCCATTGAAAACCGCGCCGTCCATACTTTCTCCGTTGGCACCTGCTACGCGCGCACAAGCAGCTATCCAAACGGCGTGTATTGGGTAACGTTGGTCCTGCGGTGATTTAGGGTTGGATCGCTCCAAGACTCGATTACTTAGGCGACACGGCAAACACGGTTCCGCAACCGAAATTACCGCACGCTCCGGTACCGCCTTCCGTCGTCGTACTGTATAGGTTGCCGGACCTATCGAAAACAAGATTCGCCATTGGTAATCTGCCATTGGGCACGCCAGGGAAAGCGTAGAGAAGGTAGAGCGTCCAATCCGCTCCGTGTGAAACGGGCGTCTTCAGCCGGAATACAGTCCCGTATTGAGACCCTGGGCCCGTGGTGCCGTAAAGATCGCCAAGTGAGTCGATTGTTAGCCCCGCCAGGGGGGCTCCAGGGCCGTTGTTGCTGAACCAGTGCAGCACAGTTTCCTTCCATACCCGTCCTGCAGCCGTCAATCGAAAAACAACCCCACCTCCGCTGGCATTTCCCCCTAGCGCTGTGCCAAACAGGGATTCTTCTGCATCAAGAATCAGACCGCCGCTCGGCTGGGCTCCGTCGTTGCCCCCGGTAAAAACGTGTACCTGCTTTTCCTTCCAGGAGTTCCCCCCCTGAGTTGGAGGCGTGAGCTCAAATGCCGTCCCGCAGCCTAGGGAGCCGCACTCTCCGCTCTCGTTCCCGCCTCCGAAAGTCGTCCCGTAGACACTGCCCTTGCTGTCCAAGACTAAACCGCCGTTTGGATTAGCTCCATCCGTACCACCGGCAAAGCTGTGCAGCACTTTCTCCGTCCACTTGTCGCCCTTTTTCTTGGGTGGACTCAGCTCAAACACCGTCCCGCAATATTGATAGTAAGGATCACAAGCAGTGCCCTTGCCGCCGCCAAAGGCAGTCGCTCCGTACAGATTGCCCTTACTGTCGAACACCAGATCCCCGGATGGTAGGTAGCCGTCTTTGCCGCCTTTGAAGCTATAGAGGGTGATGTAGGTCCACTGGCCCCCTTTGGTTTGCGGCGGCGATAGCTCAAATACTGTGCCGCATCCGCCCTTGATGCCTAAGAGCACGCAGTCGCCGGTTCC
>JBEKGG010000076.1:0-16556 GCA_050012915.1 Terriglobales bacterium
ACGCCATGCGACAGTACCCCAAAATCTTCGACGATCTGTCCACCAACATGATCGAAGCTGGCGAGACTGGCGGTATTTTGGACATCATTCTGCAACGCCTCGCGCAGTACGTCGAAAAAGCGGTCAAATTGAGGGGCGCCGTGAAATCGGCCTTGATCTACCCGGTCTCGGTCATCGGCATGGCAGTTCTAATCGTGGCCGCGCTGCTGAAGTGGGTGGTTCCCATTTTCGCCAACCTGTTTGCGGGATTGGGCGTAGCTTTGCCATTGCCGACCCGCATTGTAGTTGGGCTCAGCGCATTCGTGGGTCAGTTCTGGTGGTTCTTCATCGTCGGCATTGCAGCCATGGTTTTTGGTGTGAAGCAGATTCGTAAGAATCCCAAAGGCCGCTACTACATGGATTATGCAATGCTGAAGATGCCTATCATTGGCTTGTTGCTGCGCAAGATCGCGGTCGCTCGCTTTACTCGAACCCTGGGTACGCTGATCACCTCGGGTGTCCCTATTCTTGAGGGCTTGAGCATCACCGCTAGAACCTCGGGCAACGCGGTGTTGGAAGAGGCGTTGATGAAGGTGCGCAAGGCCATCGAAGAAGGCCGAACCATCGTCGATCCCCTGCGCGAATCCGGAGTCTTTCCCAACATGGTGACGCAGATGATCGGTGTCGGCGAAGCTACGGGCGCCATGGATGCCATGCTGCAAAAGGTCGCCGATTTCTACGAAGATGAAGTCGATGCCGCGACCAAGGACATGCTGGCCATGCTGGAACCAGTTTTGATTGCGTTCCTCGGTCTTGCCGTCGGCGGCATCGTTATTTCGTTGTATATGCCGCTGTTCTCGCTGATCGCCAAAATGGCGGGCTAGCCACGAAAAATGCTGGGCGGAGTATCGGCTGAAAGCACAACGCAGCCGGCTCCGTCCAGCGAAGACGCTCCTCACGCGAGCACCAAGGCGGATGCGACCGCAACAATTCGCCAGTTGAAGAGCACGGGAATTGGGATCAGGCATGCAATCCATGTTCGATGAGCGGCTGTGGCTGGCCTGGCTGGTCAAGGTTCGCATCCTCATCCTGACGTTTCTCTTGGGCATTGAGTTGGCGATTTCGCGGCTCACTCCCAATCCTCTGCCCCTACGGCTATTTGTCGACGCCATCCTGCTCTGGTACGCAATCTCACTCTTTTATGTTTTGCTGCTGTCTTTTTGGCAGGACTACCACATTCAGGCGGTGTTGCAAGTACTTACGGATCTGGCGCTCGTCAGCTTAGTGGTCTACGCAACCGGGGGCGTGGATAGCTCGCTCAATTTTCTTTATCCCCTGGTCATCATCGTAGCTTGCATTCTCTTGCCCCGGGTCTGGGCATATCTTACGGCTGCTCTGGCCTTCATCCTGTATGGAACGGTTCTGGAGCTGACCTACTTCGCAATTATTCCTTCGTACTCGACCACCCACCCCGAAATGAAGGCGCTGCAAGCCATCATTTTTGTAAACCTGTTCGGCTATCTTGCGGTTTCTTATCTTGCCAGTTTGCTGGCTAACAAGCTGCGACAAGTGGATGTAAAGCTGAAGCACACCAGCGGAGCGCTGGAAAATCTGCAGGCATTGCATGAAAATATCATTCAGTCGATTACCGGCGGGTTGATCACCACTGGGCTCGATGGACACATTACGCTGGTCAACACCGCGGCACGGAAACTACTGCATCGCTCTGAAGAAGACCTGCTGGATCTGCCGGTCAACCAACTCTTCCTGGACCCTCTGCCTCGTGTTGAGGCTGAACCGGCGCACGGCGAAGTCCGGTGCCTCGCGCCCAATGGCTATCGCAAGACCTTCCGCGTGCTGGTTTCCGCGCTGGCAGTGCCGGAGCGGGGCACGCTGGGCTTCGTATATACCTTCGACGATCTCACTTTAATCCGTCGCCTCGAGCGCGAAGTCCGCATGCAGGATCGTCTGGCCGCGGTAGGACGATTGGCCGCAGCCATCGCGCACGAGATCCGCAATCCTCTGACCTCGATCGCCGGATCCGTCAGCATGCTTTCAGAAATTCCGGCATTGGGGGACGAGCACCGACAGCTCTTGCAGATTGTGACCCGGGAATCGGAGCGGCTCAATACCATCATCACCGATTTTCTCGCCTATTCTCGTGGACGCCAGTACCGTTTCTCGAAAGTGAATTTGCTGCCGCTGCTCGAAGACACCCTCACCCTGCTGGAACATCGCTTGGCGGCACAAAGCGCGGGAATTCGCGTGGAGCGGAAGTACGGCGTTGAAGAAGCTTGGGCTTCGGCTGACGGAGACAAACTCAAGCAGGTCTTCTGGAATTTCTGCGAGAACGCCGTGCGCGCCATGAAGAACGGAGGAACCCTCACCGTCTCGCTGGAATCCAGCGGTGAAGACTGGCAAATCAACTTCGCTGACACCGGTCCGGGAATGAGCCAGCAGGTGATCGAGAAGATATTCGAGCCGTTCCAGTCGCAATTCGAAGGTGGTACTGGTCTTGGTTTAGCCATTGTTTACCAGATCGTTCAGGCTCACGAAGGCAAGGTCTGGGCCCGCTCCAATCTTGGACAGGGCAGCGTGTTTGTGCTGCGCCTGCGTCGTTACACGGCGGGAGAAACTCTGAGTGCTCCGCAAACCGGAGCTGCCCATCAGTCGCAATCGGTGTTTGCGGACGAGGCCAGCGTCGGCGCTGCTGCGGCGGGAGGAGGAGCGCGTGGGTAACATTCTGGTTTGCGACGACGAGCGCTCCATCTGCGAAATGCTGGACATCGCGCTGCGTCGCGAAGGCCACAAAGTCGAGACCGCGAACTCAGGCGAGGCCGCAAAGCGAAAACTCGACGGCGCTTTATACGACGTCATCGTTACCGACATAAAAATGCCGAATATCGATGGCATCGAGGTGCTGCGCCATGCCCACCAGATTTCTCCCGACTCCGCCGTAATCCTGATGACTGCAGTTGACGACTACGAGGCTGCCGTACAAGCCGTCAAAGCCGGTGGCGCCACCGATTACATCCGCAAGTCTCCTGGCTTAGTGGACGAAATCAAGCTGGCCATCAATCGAGCTTTGGAGAAAGTATCTCTAAGCCGTCAAAACTTCGCTTTCAAACGCGATGCGGCCACGCGCAACTCGCTGGACAACATTGTGGGCGTCAGTCCTGCGATGGAGAAATTGAAACACACGATTCGCACTGTCGCTTCAACCCAAAGCACTGTCCTGATCTACGGCGAGAGCGGAACCGGAAAGGAACTTGTAGCTCGCGCCTTGCATGTCTGTTCCCCGCGCGCGGCTGAGCCCTTCGTCTCCATCAACTGCGGGGCTTTTCCCGAGACGCTACTCGAAAGCGAACTGTTCGGCTATGTGAAAGGCGCATTCACCGGCGCCAACCAGAACAAGCGCGGGTTATTTGAAGTAGCCGACAAAGGAACAATTTTTCTCGACGAGATCAGCGAGATGAGCCTGACCATGCAGGTCAAACTGCTGCGAGTTTTGCAGGAACGCTCGGTGCGGCCGGTAGGAGGGACAAACGAGATTCCGATCGATGTCCGCGTGATTGCCGCTACCAACCGCGATCTCGATAAACAAGTTGCCGACAATACTTTCCGTGAGGACCTTTACTACCGGCTCAGCGTGATCCCGGTTTCCGTACCGCCGTTGCGCGAGCGCCGCGAAGACATTCCACTCCTGGTCAACCACTTCCTCAAGAAGTACGCGCCAGGAGCAGGCAAGAGCATTCAGCGGGTGCATGCCCAATCCCTGGAAGCGCTGGGAGGCTACGAATGGCCGGGCAACGTGCGGCAGCTGGAAAATACCATTGAACGCGCGGTCGCTCTCGAGACCGGCGATGAACTGCGCGTCGATCTGCCTGCGGAAAAAGCTAAGGCTCGCGCTGCCGCAGCCGGCGTAGGCCTGGCGGGTGCTGGAAATTCATCTGCTTTGCCCGATGGGATGGACATGGAAAAATACGTCGCAGACATCGAGAAGTCACTTCTGCTGACTGCGCTCACTCAATCGAACGGTGTCCAGACACGCGCGGCGGACCTGCTGAAGATTTCATACCGCTCGTTTCGCCATCTGATGAAGAAGTACGAATTGTAGTCGTTGGTCATTGGTCGTAGGTCGTTGGCCCAAGTTTGCCTTGAGAAGCCAACGACGACCGACCAACGACTAACGGCCCCCCTTCTTCAACTGCTGCTTCCATCCCAATACTCTCGCCTTGGCGCCCTCGGCTTCCGCCTCCGGAATCATGCCCTTTTTCTGATAAAGAACTGACAGACTCGTATACGCTAAAACATCGTCGGGATCGATTTCCGCGATGCGTTTGGCTATAACAATCGCTTCGTCCAGGCGTCCCAGATCTTGCAAGGCCCTGGCCATGCCATGCATCGCCTCGGTGAAAACAGGGTCCGCTTCCAAAGACTTCCGATATTCTTCAACGGCTCGTTCCTGTTCCCCTTCGGAAATCAGGTCCAGCGCGGCGTAATAGTGGTCTTCGGCTTGCCGGCGCGCTTCAGTGTCGGGCATAGAAAGAGAATCCTCAGGCAGAAAATGGGATTTTAGCATGCAGCGGCGGCTGGTCCGACGACTGGGAATGCGCTTTCCTAGCGCGATTGGACATGAAAGAGCGGTATAGTGATCGAAGTTGCGGAGAGCGAACATGCGCTCACAAGAGATTGCTGCGGGATTCCTGCGCACCGTAGGCGTGCTGCTAATCATTCTCGGGGTAGTTCATACCATAGCGACACCTCATATCCGAGATTTATTGGGAGACAGCTCCACCGAGGTGTACCAGCGCGCGGTGGGCCCGACTTTGTTGAATCATGTGTTGATGGGCATCCTTCTCCTCCCTCTGGGCTACACAACCTGGCTCGCAGCCGCCCCGCAGAATCGTCATGCTCCGTGGGCGGGGCGAGTTTTGATGGTGAACGGAATCGTTCTGTTGACTCTCCCCGCATCGATAGCAGTCTTCATGCGTCGGCCAGAGTACTACACGGCGCCGTTGTTCCTCGCGGGGGTTAGTTTGGTGGCGGTCATTTCGGTGCTGACGATTGCGGCCGCGTGGATGGTCAGGCGCGGCGGCAGCGGTTCGCGAGCGATCAGTTAAGATAGTTTATGCGCCACATGATCCGATTCTTGTGGAACGCGACTCGCGGGCATCATCTCGCGCCCTGGCGCAGTCCCTACCTGCTATGGCGAATCGAGACTTATTGCGGCGTGAAAATGCAGCAGATCGGTCTTCTGGAATTTTGGGAGTTCACTTGGCGGGAACGAAAAAATCTGTGGCGCTTTCTGAAATGGACTGCGGAAATGGACCGCTATGTCCACCCCAAGCCGAAGAGTTCGTAAGTCTACTGGCCATTGCTGGCGCCGACGGCGCCTTCCAGCACAACCATCACTTCGCTGCCCTTGGTGGCTCCAACGATTTGCGCAGCCGCTCCCCGATTCGCGGATATCTCTAAATACCCCATGCTCCCGAGTATCCCGAAAACTTCGTTGGGCGAGCCTTCGGCGTAGTTGCCGTGAATCTGGGTGATTTCCTGTTTGCCTACACGAATCTTGAACGCCGGCGGCTCCGCCTGAAACAGCGCGGGAATATCCTGCGGGGTAAAGTTTGTGACGACGTTTCCGAAACGGTCAATCCTCAGGACTACGCCCCTAAAAGTTTGGGCGTCGATCGGCTTTGGCTTTGGCGCGTTGAAGCGAACGAAATCGGTGATCTCCTCGCCGAATTTCATCGGCTCCACGCCTTTGGCAAGGTAACCGACCACCGGCGCAAATACGTCGCGCGCGTGAAAAGTGCTGCTCACGGGCTGCCGGTAGTAATGCTCTGCCATGATGTGGCGTACCTGAATGCGCTCCGCATGGCTGTAGATCAGCGAAAGTACGCCGTTGTCGGGCGCAACAAAGTAGTGCCGTCCGGTCGACAAAAGGATGGGCCTTCGCGCCGTCCCCACGCCTGGATCGACGACCACGAGGTGGACTGTTCCATTGGGGAAGTACGAATACGCCTGGGCAATCGTCAGAGCGCCGTCGAGGATGTCAAAAGCCTGCACAGCGTGGCAAATATCCACAATTTCAGCGTCTGGAACGATATCCAGAATGACGCCTTTGATCGTTCCGACGTAGTGATCGTTGAGACCGAAGTCGGTGGTAAGAGTGATAAGGGGACGGTTCGCCAATGTTCTTCCTTGCCCTAGACAGGGATCTGCTCGGAAACTCGAAAGTAACCTGCCACGAAGAGCGCAGTCAAGGAACGGAGGTAATTGGCATCCAAAATTCGGACAATCATGACTCTCCAGAGGCTGTCTGGCATTTGCGCTTATATTTTATATCTGTCGAATGGGCTGCCTGTTCTATCTTTTTGCACGAACTGTCGATTTAGCACACCGGCGAACGACTATAAAGTGAAAGCAGTCAGTTCCAGTTGGAGGAAGCAATGAAATTCGTTTGTCTTGGATATTTCGACGACAAAAAGTGGGAAACAATGTCAGAAACCGAACAGAAGGCGTTCGTCGAGGAATGCTTCGCGTATGACGACGTGCTGCGTAAGGGCGGACACATTGCTGGGGGCGAGGCGCTGGAGTCTCCCCGCAAAGCCGCCACTTTGCGGATTAGAAAAAGCAAAGTGATCGCCACAGACGGCCCGTATGCGGAGACTAAGGAACAAGTGGGCGGCATCCTGATCCTGGAGGCCAGAGACCGGAAACATGCCATCGAGTTGCTCTCGAAGCACCCGGGGCTGCGCAATGGCCCGTGGGAAATTCGTGCGCGGGATGAGGCAATGACCGGTGAGTTCGAAGCGCGTAATCGGGGACGAAAAGGAGCGTAAACCAGAGGCTCTATTCGTACCGCAGGGCTTCAACTGGGTCCAGTCGCGCAGCTTTGAGGGCGGGAAAGAATCCTGAAATTACCCCCACCAGCGCCAGGATGGTAAAAGAAACCGCCATCACAAGAAAGGACGCATGCAGGAAAATGTCCCCTTCGTGGTTGGCGGTTTTATACATCTCGCTATAAAGCGGCATGGGCGGAATTACCCAGGTAAGGAGCATCGCGACCCCCATCCCAATAAGGCCGCCCGAGAAGGTTAGCACCAGGGCCTCAAGCAGAAATTGCACCAGCACCTGCTTCCTTCGCGCCCCCAGAGCCTTGCGCAGCCCAATCTCCCGGGTGCGTTCTGTAACCGAAACCAGCATGATATTCATGACGCCCACGCCACCGACTCCCAATGTAACTGCCCCGATCAGTCCAAGTACCGCTTGCAAGCCAAGGGAGAATCCGTTCAGCATGTCGCGATCTTCGATCGTGTCCCAGACCGGCGTTGCCTTTTCGTCCTTCGGATTGAAGTGATGCCTCCGCGCCAGAACTTCGCGAGCAGCGGCCAACGCCTTCTTGTTCAGCTCCGGCGCGGTTGGCTGGATGACGATCAGGTCAGGGTCGCGGATGTTCTTCAAATCGCGGTAGACATCGAAGGGAGCGAATCCGTCTTTGTTGTCCGGGCCGTTGTACGAGGAATCCTGGATTTTATTTCTCAAAACTCCGATGACTTCAAAATCCAGACCGTTGATGCTCACCGACTCGCCAACGGAAGGCGCGCCCTGAAAAACCCTTTGGTTCGCGATGTTCCCGAGGATGACGACTCGATTGTGATTTACATAATCGAGATCGCTGAAATAGCGACCTTCCTCAATATCCAGCTTGCGCATAGGCCCGTAAGGCAGATCCACTCCGCGCACTTTGAGCGATACCACCCGCGTACCGTATTTGAAAGCAAGGTTGCGGTTTACTTCGCCGCTAACCGCGCGCACGATCGGAACTTCTTCCCGGATGGCGGCGACGTCCTCGTATTCGAACTTGATTTTCTTGCCTGCCCGCTCGCCACCGGCTTGCATGCTCGTCTGCCCTGGAAAGATCACGATCACGTTGTCGCCCATGTTCATGAAGGCATGCAAAACGCTGCCTCCCAGCCCTTGTCCATAGGCGAGCAGGATGACGACCGAAACTAATCCCCACACGATGCCCAGCATCGTGAGAACCGAGCGAAGGCGGTTGCGCATCAGCGCCTGCCAGCTCTGCGAGATCAGTTCCTTAAGAAACATGCAGCACAGTTAAATCGTCCAGTTTCCAATTGTCAATCGGAAATTGAGACCCTCATTCGTAGCGCAACGAATCCACTGGGGTCATCTCAGCGGCGCGTTGCGCGGGATACATGCCGGCGGTAAGCGTAATTACAGAAAGAGTAAGAACCGAAGCCAGAATAGACGCGCCTGAAACGATGGGATGGGGAACAAAATCAGGCAAAGGAATCGCCGACATCGCCGCGCACAAAATGAGACCGGCGGTCAGTCCCAGTACGCCGCTAACCACGGTCAGAATCGCGGACTCGGCAAAAAACTGCCGCAGAATGTCGCCGCGAGTGGCCCCCATTGCTTTGCGGACGCCTATCTCACGAGTTCGTTCCGT
The DNA here is from genome assembly GCA_050012915.1 of Terriglobales bacterium. Taxonomy (GTDB): domain Bacteria; phylum Acidobacteriota; class Terriglobia; order Terriglobales; family Acidobacteriaceae; genus JABDBE01. The sequence goes on from JBEKGG010000076.1 coordinate 8,459, forward strand.
TACCGAAACCAGCATGATATTCATCACGCCAATTCCACCCAGGCACAAAGTAATAATCGCTACACAGCCGAAGAAAATCGTGATCACAGTAAAAATGTTTGCCACCAGCTTAGCCCCGTCCATCGTGTCCCAGATGAAAAGGGCGTCTTTATCGTTCTCGTCGAAGTGGTGGGCGCGACCGAGCGAACGGCGCACCTGCTGGACCGTCTCTTCGTGCTGGTCGGGGCTGCTCACTTCGAACACGATATCGTTCACGTAGCCACGCACGATGCCCGGTTTCTCCGGACGCGGGAAATCCCGAGCCACAGCCGAATACGGAGCAAACAGAAAATCGTTATCCGGACCACTGTAATTGGAGTTTTGCGTTTTCTTCTTGAGCACACCGATCACGGTATAGGGAACACCCTTGATCTGGAGGTTCGCGCCTACAGCAGGTTTGCCACTGAACAGTTGCTTGCGGGCGGCGTCGCCCAGGATCACGACGCGCCGGCCCTCGGCCTCATCCTGCTCGGTGATGAGCCGGCCCTCGCTAAGTCCCAGGGACCGAAAACTCTGGAAGGCCGGCCACATACCCACAACCTCGCGGTTGGCTGAGTTGAACTGGCTTACCTCCGGAACCGCGCGCCTCAGTTCCGGACTGACATTCTTCACCAGATAGCATTCGTCCCGGATGATCTCCGCATCATCCACCGTGAGCGTGATTTCGCGCCCTGCAGCCAAACCACCCACTTGAGAGCTGGTTCGACCACCCCAGATGATGACCAAGTCCTTGCCCAGGGTTTCCATGCGCTTCTGCTGATCCACGCTGAATCCGCGGCCCAGCCCGACCAGCAGAATGACCGACGCGATTCCCCACACAATGCCAAACATGGTGAGAAACACTCGCATTTTGTGGGCTTTGAACGTGGCCAGGGTTTGGCGAGTAATCTCCAGAAGATTCATGGATCGGGGGAGCTCCATTGAATGCTGGGAAGGAGGATACAACGTTAGGATTCGGATTGGTACAGGAGTTTAGAAAAATTACGACGGTAGGATAAAGACGAATTCGCGGGGATTGGCTTCTCTGCGCCCCTCTGCGGCAGTTCCCGGCGTCCTCTGCGTTTTAAGATTTTTAAAAGCCTGTCCAAAGACCAAATCTTTAATCGCAGAGGACGCAGAGATCAGCCTCAGAGAACGCGGAAATCGTTACTCTGTTACTGCAGGACGACCTGATCGCCTTCCTTCAGGCCACTGAGAACCTCGGTCTTGGCTCCGTTTGAAATGCCAATGTTGACCGCGACCTTCTTCATCCCATCCTTCGCTTTCGGGTCAGGAATATCGACCGATGCTTTTTTGTCTTTGTCGTAGATAATCGCGCCTTCCGGAATCTGCAGCACGTTTTTGTGTTCTTCCAGAATGATTTCTGCGTTCGCGGTCATCTCCGCCTTCAATTCGCCGCCCGGATTGTTGATGGAAACACGCACTTCGAAAGTGGTCACGTTATCTTTTTCCACGCCCATGGGAGAAATCTTGGTTACTTTGCCGTTGAAAGTCTTGTCCTTGAACGATTCCACTTTGATCCGCGCCGGCTGGCCCAGGTAAACCTTTCCGATATCGCTCTCATCCACTTTGCCCTTTACATAAACTTCGCTGGTATCGCCAAGAGTCATGACCAAGGTCGCCGAGGAACCCAGCACCAGGATAGAACTAACCGCATCGCCCATTTCGACGTCGCGCGACAGCACGATGCCATCAATCGGCGAAACAATATCGGTGTAGCTGAGCTGCTCATCCAGTTGCTTCAGATTCGCCTCATCCCGCACCATCTCTGCCTGGGACTGCGCGATCTTCGCCTTCAAAACCGTAACTTGGGCTTTGGCCACGTTCTGTTTGTTCTGCGCCATCTGGTAGTTCTTCTGCGCATCATCCAGGGCGGAATCGGAGACGACGCCATCCTTTTCCATTTCCAGAGCGCGATCGTAGGCTCGCTTGAGCAATGGAACATCGGGCCCCTCGGCATCGACCTTGGCGCGCTCGAAATCGGCCTGCGAACTCGCCAAATTGGCTTGCGCTCCCTGCAGCGCGGCGCGAGACTGGTCCACCTGTGCCTCGATTTCAACCTTGTCCAACTCCGCCAGCAGTTGTCCCTTCTTAACCGTGTCGCCGTATTCCACGAAAAGTTTCTTCACGATCCCGCTGGCTTTGGACTTGACTTCGACCTTCGTAATGGGAGTGACCTTGCCGGTCGCTACCACGCTCTTAGCCAGATCACCCTTCTCGACCTTGGCCAACTTTGTGGGGTCAATCTTGGTGCCGCCACGCGTGAAGGCGAAAAGCGCACCGGCGAAGATCAACAGAACCGCTGCCACGATGCCGATAATTATGATCCGTTTGCGCCGCTTCTTCTTACCATTGCTGTTGCCGTTCACATCCGCCTCCTGCGTTCGATTGATTCTCTTCGGCCTCTATTATTTACTACGAAGATGGCTAGGATTTTGTTCCTCGGACAACTCGCTGCCCCCGCCTATTCAACTCTGTCTGCTCGCGTCCGTTGCGTTAGACCGCTTAACCTCAGAAATGGAAGCAGAGAATCTTCCGGACGCAGCACTGTGCAGTTCAACAGGCAGACCAGACGCAATTTTCCAGGAACTGCCCCTTATACTACAACGCCTTTGCCCACATGGGAATGCGATACTACCTTTGAAATGTTAGAATTACAAATCCATGATCGCATTTGTGCTGATCCGGGTGTTTTTGATTCTGCTCCTGGTCGCAGCCAACGCGTTCTTTGCCGCGGCCGAATTCGCCCTGGTAAGCATTCGTGAAACCCGCATCCAGCAGCTCATTGAGGCTCGCCGCATCGGCGCCCGCATTGTCCAGAAGCTGCACCGCAACCTCGATGAAGTGGTCAACGGGGTTCAACTGGGAATCACGGTCGTTAGCCTGACTCTCGGTTGGGTTGGCGAACCCCTGCTGGCCCGCATGGTCGAGGCGCCTCTCGGCCAAATTCCCCATGCCGGCGTCTACGCCCATGCGATTGCCATTGGTGTCGCTTTCGTCCTTATCACCTGCCTGCACGTGATCTTGGGTGAACTGGTCCCGAAATCTTTGGCTTTGCAGCGCGGAGAGCAGGTGGCTCTGGCGGTCGCCGCTCCAATGGAATTCTGGCTTACCCTGACCCGGCCTTTCATTTTCTCGATGAGCGCGGCCGCTGGCTCCGTACTCCGTATCTTCGGCTCGCGCAAGGTGCGACAAGGGCCCATCCATTCGCCCGACGAACTCAAACTCATCGTGACTGCCAGCCGCCAGTTTGGCCAGATTCCTCTATTTCAGGAAGAAATGATCCACCATGCCCTGGAACTCGAGAGCATCACGGTTCGTGAGGTCATGGTTCCGCGGCCTGACATTTTTTCGCTGCCCGGTGACCTGTCGCTCGACGAAGCTCTGGCCCGCGTCGTGGAGGAACAGCATTCCCGCATCCCGGTCTATGATCCGCAACGCGGTCCCGAACACATTGTCGGAGTCCTCTACTCGAAGGATTTAATGCGCTGGGCACGCCTGCGCCTGACCCAGCCCATGGCGGCCAGACCCTCGGCCACGCGCATCAGCCAGATCATGCACGACGTCCTGGTCGTGCCCGAAACCAAAGTGCTCACCGAATTGCTGGAAGAATTCAAAGACCGCAAGCGCCACCTGGCAGTCGTCGTTGACGAGTTCGGCTCAACCGCCGGCGTGATTACCGTCGAAGATATTCTGGAGCAGCTGGTCGGCGAGATTGAAGACGAATTCGATGTAGCTCCGCCAGAACAGCCAGTGCTGCCGGGAAAGCTCGCACTCATGCTCGAAGGTTCGTTCGGAATTCGCGATCTCGAATCTCAGTATCAGCTCTCGCTACCGCGTGACGGCGGTTTCGAAACGCTGGCCGGATTTATTTTGGCCCGGCTGCAGAAAATTCCGCGCGTCGGCGATGCCTTTGACTACGAAGGACATCGCTTCACCGTCGAAGAAATGGAAGGTCACCGCATTGCCAAAGTGCAAATCGAGAAGCTGCAACCCACAGCCGTAGGCAAAGCAGGAGACTGAGAACCGAGAACTGATTTTAAAGAGGATCAGAATGCAAAGCCTGAAGCGACTGCACGCTATTATCAACGAAGTCCCATCCAGATTGAGCAAATTTCCTCTGCCCCAGGTAGAGTCCAAACCATCGCCGGCCAAATGGTCGCCCAAAGAAGAATTGGGACACCTCTTGGACTCCGCCGCCAACAACCATCAAAGAATTGTCCGCGGCCAACTCGAAGACGAACCGAAGATGCCCGGCTATGACGGCAATGCGTGGGTCGAGCTGCATAAATATCAGCAGCGCGACTGGAACGAGATGATTGATATTTGGCGGGCGCTCAATCGGCAACTTCTGACAGCCGCCGAAGCTGCGCCCGAGTCTGCGTGGTCGCGAACCTGCACCATCGCCGATTCACCACCGCTAACGCTGAAGTTTGTTTTCGAGGATTACATCGACCACATGGTTCATCACCTGCAACACATCGGTATTAAAACTGACGACCTGAAGCCTAGAGCCTGAATCCTGAATCCTGAATCCTCATGCTCCGTTACCTGACCCACCGCGTGCTGTACACGCTGCCGGTAGTCTGGTTAGTGGTCTCGCTCGTCTTCTTGTTAATCCATCTCGTTCCGGGCGATCCTGTCTTGCAGATGCTCGGAGAAGGCGCGCCCGCCACCGACATCCAAGCCACTCGACACGCCTACGGCCTCGATATTCCACTGGGCCAGCAATATCTGAATTATTGGAAAGGCGTGCTTCATGGCGATCTCGGCCCGTCGCTGCGTTTCAATCAGAACGTTGGCAAGCTGATCGCCCAACGTTATCCGTACACGCTGCAATTGACCCTGGCGGCTTTGCTGGTAGCCATCCTGCTCTCGGTTCCAGCCGGCGTCCGCTCCGCCCAAAGACGCAATCGCTGGGACGACCGCCTGCTCAGCGTAGTCAGCCTCTTTGGCTTGTCATTCCCAAACTTCGCCCTCGGGCCAATACTGATTTTGTTCTTCGCCATCAAGCTCGGAGTGCTTCCAGTCTCAGGCTCGGGCACGCTTGCCCATTTAGTCCTGCCCGCCATCACCATGGGCGGAGCGCTCGCCGCCATCCTGACCCGCATGGTGCGCACCTCCATGCTCGAAGAACTCGGCCAGGACTACATCCGCACCGCCCGCGCCAAAGGATTGCCGGAGCGCACGGTGGTCTATCGCCACGCCCTGCGCAACGCCATGATCCCGGTCATCACGGTTTTGGGATTACAATTCGGCGCGCTGCTAGCCGGCGCCATCGTGACCGAAACTATCTTTTCCTGGCCCGGCATCGGCCGCCTGACTATCCAAGCCATCGGCAACCGCGACTACTATCTGGTCCAGGGATGCATCCTGGCCATCGGCCTAACCTACATCGCCGTAAATTTCCTCACCGACTTGCTGTACTCAGTAGCGAACCCGCGGATCAGGCAGTAACCTAGTGTAGGGAGACACTACTGCCCCACGGGCACTCAATAGGGGAAGTTGTGCGTATTTAACTGCTCATCGGGGAGTGTCGCAAAATCTGTGCGGGCGACCTCTGAAGAGCTAAACCAACTCAATCATCACCCGTTGCCCGACCAAAGCCGCCGCTCGCTGCAAACTCGACAGTGTGATATCGCGTTTCGGATCGAGAATGCGATCTACCTGCGAGCGGCTCGTCTTCAGCAAGACAGCCATGCGTGCCTTAGAAATTTTTTTCTTCTTCATGGCCTTCGCCAACTGCCAAGCGACCGCTTCTTTGATGGCCTGCGCCTGCGCCTCCGCAAAGATGTTTTCCTTCTTCAAGAAGTCGTCAATGCTCGATCCCAGATTCTTCTTACTCATGCTCCAGCTCCTTCCGGCGTTTGCGCGCCAGCGCTAAGTCATTCTTGGGCGTGGCTCGCGTTTTCTTGATGAATCCATGCAGTGCCACCAGACGGTCGTCGTAAAAGCAAATCAACACGCGCGCCGTGCGGTTGCCGGGAAGATCTGTTCGCACTTCCCATAAACCTTGGCCCATCGGGCGACACAGAGGCATGCCGATTGGCCAACGCCACTGCGCCCGCAAGAGATCGGTCCCGACGGCACGTCGCTCTGGCTCATCCAATCCTTTCAGCCACTCGCGGACAGGTTCGCCGCCGGCATCGTTGCGGAAGAACACAAGTTCGGTCTTTCGGGGTGTCTTTTCCGCAACCATTGTTCCAACGCGTTTCACCTAATGTACCATAAAAAGTACGTCGAAGGGTCAATCGCATAAATCTTGGGGCGAATCGCGTATTCAAGCTGGGAGTCTGGTAAGGCTGGGCAGCAAACGAAATTTAAGGCGGGGCACAGCTGCCCCGCCTGATGTGAATTACCTACGCGGCTGGCGCCATTTTCTTCATCCGTTCTCCCATCTCTTGCGGCGACACATCCTCCACGTGCGTGGCGATGCCCCACAGATGTCCAAACGGATCCTGAAAGAAGCCGTTGCGGTCTCCATAAAACTGGTCCTGCACCGGTTTCAGGATTTTCGCCCCCTCGGCCTCCGCGCGCTTAACCACGCTATCGACGTCGGGAAGGTATACATACAAGCTCACCGGGCTCCCGCCGACGGTCGCGGGACTCGTGTGTCCCTCCCCCATGTTGGGATTTTCGTCGGCCAGCATGATGTGCGAATTGCCGATCTTCAGCTCGGCGTGCCCGACCTTGCCGTCCGGGCCATTCATGCGGACGGTCTCAGTCGCTCCGAGAACTTTCTTGTAATACTCAATGGCTTTACCCGCATCCCTGACGATCAGGTAGGGTGTGACCGAGTTGTAGTCTTTGGGAATATACGAAACTTTGCTCATGATTTATCTCCTCGGAATGTAAGCTAGAGGTGCTGGTTTACGCGGCGCATGCGGGTTGACCCGCAGCGAAGTCTTCGACAATCAGAACATATTTTTGGACAGGCTACAAGGCCGCGTAGCAATCTAATATTCCATTATGTCCACCACCGCGATTTCGTTCCGCCGTGCAGCGCGCGGTAATCCGCTGGCCGCAATAGGCATTGTTCTGGTCACAATCTTCGTAATCTGCGCTTTGTTCGCGCCTTGGATCGCCCCGCAGGACCCCGCCCACATCGATCTGCCAACGCGTCTCGCCGGACCATCGTCAACTCACTGGTGCGGCACCGACGAACTCGGTCGCGACATCCTTTCCCGCCTCATCTACGGATCGCGCATTTCCATGCTGGTCGGCACTTGCGTGGTTGCCGCCTCGCTGGCGCTCGGACTCATCGTAGGATCGATCGCCGGATACTACGGCGGCCGTATCGATCGCTTCGTCAACGTTGTCGTGATGAACGCATTCTTATCGTTCCCCGGCATCCTGCTGGCCATCGCATTCGTAGCTTTCCGCGGACCGGGTATATTCAATCTGATCCTCGCACTCGCGCTTGGAGGTTGGGTCGGTTACGCCCGTCTGGTGCGAGCTCAGGTTCTCGCCGCCCGCGAACGTGAATTCGTCGAAGCCGCCCGCGCCCTCGGCGCCAGCGATCTGCGCGTGATCGTCCGCCACATTTTGCCTAACATCATTCAACCAATAATCGTGCAAGCCGCCATCGGCATGGCAGGCGCAATCCTCGCGGAAGCCACCATGAGCTTCCTCGGTCTTGGCGTGCCGCCGCCAACCGCAAGTTGGGGCACGATGCTCAACGACGGCCGCGCCCACCTCTTCGACGCTCCCCACCTTGTGATTTTCCCCGCGCTGGCGGTCATGCTGGCCGTCCTGTCGTTCAATTTTATTGGGGACGCTTTGCGCGACTTCCTCGATCCCCGCTCCCGCATCGAAGCCGGAATCTGATCGTTGGGGTCGGGACCAACCACCGGCGAAAAGCGCCGGTTACGAATGGGTGATAGTATGTGCGCCGACGCTCAATCTTGATTTGCGAATTTTGAGTCTCGTCCGATGAACCGCAAAGTATTTCAGACATTCGTTTGGCTGATGTGGCTCGCGCTGCCTCTCACCACTTTTCGCTTTTGGGTGGCTTGGGATCGCCTGCCGCTGCGGATGGCGACGCATTTCGATATAAACT
>JBEKGG010000077.1:0-16468 GCA_050012915.1 Terriglobales bacterium
GACCTGAGGGGATATGGCAAAATTTTTTGCAGTAACGATCATTGTTATCGCCATTGTCTCCGCGATTCCCATCGTGCGTCACACCTGGAACCCACCAGCCAACATCTCAACTCACGGTGCGATGATTGATGAGCAGATGTCGGAGACCATGGCCGAGGCCGGAATCTCCTTCCTGGTTTCGCAAATTCTGTTGGCTCTGTTCATCTGGAAGTTTTCCAGTTCCCGCCCCGGCGACAAAATCAAGACCTTCCCCGGAGGTGCCAAGGCTATGGTTTCGGCCGCGTTCCTGCTGGTCGGAACTGAAGTTTTGGCTTTGGGAGTGTTCGGAGTCAAGGCGTGGGCCACCGTCTATCTCACTCCTCCGTCGGCCAACGCCCTTCCGGTTCAAGTACAAGCCGGACAATTCGCGTTCTACTTTCGTTATCCCGGCCCGGATCGAACCTTCGGCCCGCTTCATCCCGACCTCATCAGCGAAGCCAACGCGAACTTCTTTGGTTTAGATACTACCCACGACCAGGATTCCAAAGACGACATCGTGACCGCGGAAATGGCGATTCCACTGAACCAGGAAATTCATCTGCTCATGCACGCGAAGGATGTCGGGCACTCGTTCTACGTCCCGGCGCTGCGGGTGCAGCAGGACTTCGTCCCTGGGCTCGATCTCTCGCTCCATTTCACCGCAACTCAGATTGGAAAATACGAAATTGTCTGCACCCAGCTGTGCGGCTTGGGACACTACAACATGAAGGCATATCTCGAAGTGATGTCCCAGCAAGATTTTGATAGTTGGCTGAAGAAAGAAGCGGCAATGCAGTAGATCTTATTCGCCAACATTTAGTGGACGAAGCAACTCTTTCGAGGTAGCAAATGCATCACCTGTCCGCACGCGAGGCCCAACACCTGAAGCCGGCCAGCTTCATCCGGAGGCACATTTTCAGCCTCGACCACAAAGTCATCGGCAAGCAATATTACGCCTTGGCCTTGGTGGCCGCGCTGATCGGAATGGTCCTTTCGTGGCTGATGCGCATTCACTTAGCCTGGACGAATTATCCGATCCCAAGCCTGCATTTGCTCTCCGCCAACGGCGCGCCCGGTAATGTGATGACACCGGAATATTATCTGCAGCTCATGACCATGCACGCAACCATCATGGTCTTCTTCGTGCTCACTACTGCGCCCTTCGCCGCCTTCGGCAATTATTTTCTGCCTATCCAAGTGGGCGCGGAGGACATGCCATTCCCGCACTTCAACATGATGTCGTTCTGGCTCACATTTTCGAGTTTGCTGGTTCTGATGTCATCGTTCTTTGTGGCCGACGGTCCTACCCTGGGCGGCTGGACGCAGTACGCTCCGCTGAGCGCCGTTGGGTCGGCCTCCGGCCCAGGCCAAGGTACAGGCGTAGTTCTCTGGGCAACTGCCATCGGACTCTTCTGCATCGGCCAGTTACTGGGCTCCCTGAACTTCATCACCACGACGCTCGATATGCGGACCAAAGGCATGAGCATGTGGCGCCTCCCCATTACTGTCTGGGCATGGTTCATCACCTCGGTCATGGGACTCACGGCTTTCGCCGTTCTGATGCCGGCGTGCATTCTCTTGATTCTTGATCACGTCGCGGGAACAAGTTTCTTCGTGGCATCGGGCCTGGTGCTCAACGATCAACTGCTGCCCCACTCCGGCGGCTCGACTCTACTCTGGCAACATTTGTTCTGGTTCTTCGGACATCCCGAGGTCTACATCGCGATTGTCCCCGGAGTGGGCATTGTGTCTCATGTGCTGATTGCCAACATGCGGCGTCCCATGCTCAGTCACCGCGTCCTGATTTATTCCATGGGAGCTCTGGCCGTCCTCAGCTACATGGTCTACGGACACCATATGTTTGTCAGCGGCATGAACCCGGTTTCATCCTTGGCATTCTCTTTTCCGACCTTGGTCATCACCATCCCATCCACGATTATCGTCGTGATCTGGATGGGCAGTATCTACGGCTCAAAACTGCGCATCAACACGGCTTCGCTCTTTGCTCTGGGTTTTGTCTCGATGTTTATCAGTGGCGGGGTGAGCGGTTTCTTCCTGGCGCAGCCCTCGATCGACATTATGTTGCATGCCACTTACTTCGTAGTCGGACACTTCCATCTGGTGATGGGCGTCGCGGCCATCTTCGGTATTTTCGCCGGAACTTATTTTTGGTTCCCCAAGATGTTTGGTCGCATGATGAGCGAAACCCTGGGCAAGATTCACTTCTGGCTTACCTTCGTCGGTTCTTATTGCATCTTTATGCCGTTCCACTATCTGGGAATTGCCGGAAACGTCCGGCGCTACCAAGCTTTCGTCGACGACTATACCCAGCCGCTGATCCCCTTGCACCGGTTCATCACGGTGGCTGCGATTCTGACCGGACTGGCGCAGTTGATATTTCTATACAACCTGATCCATAGCAGATTTTGGGGAAAGATCGCGCCCGACAACCCGTGGGAGGCCACGACCCTGGAGTGGAGCACGCCTACGACACCGCCGCCGCACAATAACTTTGGCGACAAATTGCCGGAAGTTTTTCACGACCCTTACCAGTACGGCGTCGAGAGTTCGGTCGGCGACTACGTAATGCAGGCTTCTCCAGAAAAGGTGAAGTCGGCACACGACGAAGCGTAATCCGAAAAAATTGTGATCGGAAAAGGAGTTTCGCATGGCGACCACCGTCCATGAACCGCCAAGAATCGAGGAACGTCGCGATCGGCCGCGGGTAATCAGCGATTCCGGCAACGGCGGGCCTGGAACTCTGGTTCCAGCCAGCGGTGATTTCCTCGCGGTCAAAGATTATTCGCCGTCGCCGTCCTCGACCGCAATCTGGGTACTGCTGGCGTCCATCACCATGACCTTCGCCGCGTTCACCAGCGCCCTGATCGTTCGTCAAGGATCGTCGTTGGATTGGCGCCATCTCAGTCTGCCCCGAATTCTTTACTTCAATACTTTGCTCCTCCTGGCCAGCAGCTTCACGCTCGAAGTCGCTCGCCGCCAGGTTGGTGACTACATGAGGGAGCAAAGGAACGGGAACGCTCACGCCGCGCGCTGGTTATACATCACCTTGATCTTGGGGTTGTTGTTTGTAACCGGGCAATACCTGGCGTGGCTGCAACTACGGGCGCAAGGCCTGTTTATGGCGACCAATCCCAGTAGTTCATTCTTTTACGTGCTGACCGCGGCACACGCCCTGCACGTGCTCGGCGGCTTGGGCGGCTTGACGCGCGTTATTCGCAAGTTCAATCGATCGACACTACGGAAGACCACGCTGGACGCCACTTCACACTACTGGCATTTCATGGATGCCTTATGGGTGTATCTGATGTTGTTGCTGTGGATCAAGCTTTAGCAATCTTGCCAACCGGAGGAGGCACCGTGGGTCACGTCGTTATTATGGGAGCGCACGCAGGAGGGATGGAAAAACCTGCGTTTTCGGTTCCCGCGAAAAAGATGGCGATGTGGCTATTTATTATCGCGGACACCGCTACTTTCGCAGGTTGCCTGGTCGCCTATGGATTCCTCCGCAACGCCACTCCTGATTGGCCGCGGCCGTTCCACAGCATTACCAACGTGGCGATCATGACATTCATTCTCGTAACCAGCAGCCTCACTATGCTTTTTGCGATGGCTGCGGCCAAGGCTGGCGATAAAGAAAAAGCTTTTCGCTGGACGCTGATTACGGCCGGTGGCGGAATTCTTTTCGCGTTATTGCACATTCGGGAGTGGCTGGGACTCATTCATGAAGGCATGACCCTGCTCAAGAATCCGTGGGGTACTGGCTTGTTCGGTGCCGCGTTTTTCAGCATTACCGGCTTGCATCTTTTGCACGTAACCGGCGGAGTGATTGCGCTCGTGGTAGTTGGCATCCGCTATCGCGGCGGCCATTACAGCGCTGATGATTTGGAGATCACTGGTCTTTATTGGCACTTCGTAGACCTGGTGTGGATGTTCGTCGTGCCCTTCGTCTACCTTTTGAACCTCTCACACTAAAACTAGACAGGAGCTAAACCATGGCTACGGCCGCAGCGCACAAGAGTGCCACCAGCAGGTATGTGGTGGCGTATATTTCCATTCTCAGCATCGCAGCTCTGCAATTCGTGATTGCGTATTCCAATGTCACAGCGCCGCAGATGTTCGCCCGCATGTTGTTTCTGGCGGCGGTCGAGGCCGCACTGGCACTTTTATTTTTCATGCACCTGTCCGAAAATCACGGACTGCTGGGGTTTGTCTTGATCCTTACGGTCTTCGTGCTGCTGGCAATGCAATATGGATGGACGGATAGCTTCCGCGAGTTGCTGGGTGCGCCTTGGTCTAATTATTCCAAGTATTGACCAACCACGATTTCGCCTTCGAGTGAAGAAATTATGAAGTTTCCGAACTCAATTCGGTTCATGGGAATCATGCTGGCGGGTCTTATCGTGCTGCTGCTTCCTCTGCCCGCTTTTTCGCAAAACTGCGCGCTTTGCTATACTCAAGCGTCTTCTGCCGGAGGCAGAATGATTGAGGCTTTGCGCAGTGGTATTTTGGTTATGGTTATTCCTCCCACATTGGGATCTATTGGTATGATTTTTGTTGTGCGCAAAAGGAACAATCGTTTTAAGCGCGACGAGTCCGCGGTAGAAGACTGGTAAAATGGCGACCTCTAACCTAATGGCAAATTCCATCTCTCCGCAGGCGCTCGCTTCCAAGCTCCGGGATTACTACACGCTGACCAAGCCCGAAGTGAACCTTCTCATTCTGATGACCACTTCGGCCGGATATTACCTGGCTTCTCGCGGATCATTCAGAATTACAGGTTTGGTAAACACGCTGATCGGAACGCTGCTCGTCGCAAGCGGAACCGCAACCCTCAATCAATGGATGGAACGGGTCTGGGACGGTCAAATGCGCCGCACCGCCAACCGCCCCCTGCCTGCGGGACGAATTAGCTCTCGCGAGGCCTTCCTGTTTGGCATGCTGTTGAGCGTCGCCGGAGGATTGTATCTCGCGATCACAGTGAATCTGTTGTCGGCAACCTTGGCAGTCTCGACTCTGGTGTCGTATCTGCTCATCTATACGCCGTTAAAGAGGAAGACTCCGCTGTGTACGCTGCTCGGAGCGTTCCCCGGCGCCATGCCGACTCTGATCGGATGGGCTGGGGCATCCGCCAGCATCGACCGGCAGGCTTGGTATCTTTTTTCGATTCTCTTCCTGTGGCAGTTCCCGCATTTTCTGGCCATCGCTCTTATGTATCGCGACGACTACTCCCGCGCTGGCTATAAAATGCTTCCCGACTTCGATCTCGACTCTCGTTTCACTCGGGCCGAGATTGTCGGCTTCACTCTCGTTTTGATCGTGACTACAATGTTGCCGATGGTCAGCCGCGGTGGTCCAATTTATCTGGCCAGTATGCTGCTGTCCGGAGCTTTTCTGCTCTATCACGCAATCAAATTGGCGCAGTCCGGTTCGAAAGTTTTAGCCAGCCGTTTGCTTCATGCGTCGGTGATTTATCTGCCCGTGGTTCTTCTTATCATGACCGGATGGAAGCGGTAGTCTACGTTCCTGCGCGTGCTTCGGCAGGAACAGGAGAACTCTCTGCGCACTTTCGCCAAGATAATTCTGACTCTACTCGTTCTAGCCTACGTCGCATTTGGCGCCTTCTTCTACTTTCGGCAAGATCAAATGACTTTCCCTGCGCCATCACAATATGCGAACGCGACTCCAGCGGATATTGGCATCGCGTTTCAAGACCTTCACATTCCGGTCGCTGGATCAGAGCAGTTGCATGCGTGGTGGATCCCGGCGACTCGGCCTTCAGACAAGGTCTTGCTGATGTTTCACGGCAATGGCTATGTCTTGGAACAGGCCGCTGGTCGCGTGGGCGAGGTGCAGTCTCTGCATCGTCTTGGTCCCAATCTCCTGCTGGTCGATTACCGCGGATATGGCTCCAGCAGTCCGGGCATTCCAAACGAGACTCGAGTGTATGAGGATGCTCGTGCGTCGTTGGTTTACCTGCTCGACCAGCGGCACGTGAGCCTTCACGACGTCATCTTCATGGGCCGTTCGATTGGCACTGGCCCAGCCACCCAAATGGCTGTGGAACATCCCGACGCTGGCGGATTGATATTGGAGAGTCCCTTCACCAGCGTCCCAGCAGCGGCGAGAGCGATCTGGTACTTGCGAGCCTTTCCGTTATCCCTGGTCGTTCACAATCGATTCGACAACCTTTCAAAGATCGGCTCTGTACACGTGCCTGTGTTCATAACGGTTGGAGCTCAAGACACGCTCACGCCTCCGAAAATGGCAGAGGCATTATTCCAGCATGCGAATCAGCCCAAACAGTTGTATCTAGTCCCGGGAGCAGACCACAACGGCATCGTCGAGATTGGCGGGGGGCAACTGGAAAGCCAGATCAGCGGATTTATTGATAGCATCCACTGACAAACAACTGAAAGATTCAGATTGGGCGGCCGGTTCCTGACGGCTCTAGAGTGCCGCGGAAACGCCCCGGGTGGGATATTGCAGGCATCCCAGCAGCACGATGAGGCGAGTCATCTGCTCGTAGCTCTCCGCCAGGCTGCCTGCCGAGATGCGTGCACCAGGGAAAATCATTCCGAGGTAGAGTCTGGGGATGGCATGCAAAGCAAACAACCGGAGACGAAGCGCATTGTTAACCAGCTTTTCGGCCGCCTCCGCGGTTGCGGGATCGGAGCTCCGGCGGCCGGCATCGGCCAGGCGCATCAGGACTCCCGCATTCTGCGCCGCGCAAGAGACGTAGTCGACGGCTGCGCGCAAGCGTTCACGCTGAATCTTACGGAATTCCACGGGAGCAAGGTTGGCACGAAGAAATTGCTCCTCGCTGGGATCCACCAGATTCCGAAACGCGTCTATGTCGACGGCGCGAAGGTGATCAGCGGGATTCTCCAAAGCTTGGAGATTGCGCCTGCGGCCTCGTGTCAATCTCACCACGAACAACGACAGTAGAGCAGTCAATGCGAGGATGAGTGCAATAATCATTGGTGTAAGAGACGTTCCAACTCCTGGTTCCAAATTTCCAAGTCGTACGTCGGCAAACTTTTCAGCTCGAACCGAAGTTCGGGCTCCGGTCGCACCAAAAACGAAATCCAGATCAGCACGCAGAGGTGATAGATTCCCATGCCGACGCGGTCGTAAACATCGTGGCTAATGGGCAGGTAGAGCCGAAGGGCCGTCGTCGCGAATTCTGCAATTGCGAATGTTCCCATGCCTAACGCTATGCCGAATGCAGGGCTTCGCCAAGAGAGCACGAAATAGCGGGAGAACAGAAATAGTGAAATCAGCAACCCAGCTTGCAGAACGCACGCTGCCTGATCGGCCGCGAAGGTCGTCGATCGCAATGCCAGGTACGTCGCATCGTTTGCCGAAGTCGGCGGAACGTTACCCGGAGCAGAAATGGCCAATCCCAGAGCTAGAAAAAGAAGTACCAGGCTCGCGGCGCGGAACAGCCATTTCCCAGCTCCGCTGATTGCCGGGTAACGGCGGAAGAAATGACAGAACAACTCATAGATCACGGCAAAACGAATGGCAGTACTGATCGCCAGTCCGACCGCATACACCTGGAAATAAACTTCGTGGAAGTACGAAACATACTGAGACACGTAAAGCAGGCAAAGGCACTGGGCGATTTCGAAACTGATGTAAAGAAAGAACATCGGGAACTGCCGATGCAGTCCACGACGGAACATGGCGAACAAAATAATCGTCTCAAGGGCGTGCGGAGCAAGCCACAGGTAGTAAAACAGCATTAACGAATGAGACATGGGCTACCGCGCAAAATATACACCTTTTCGCGGCAGCCCACAACAAAGGCTTTAACGAAACCTATTGGCCCATAACCACGCCCGGGGGGCCTGTCGGGTTGCCGTCCGGAGGTGGAGTCGGCGAGGGAATACTGATCGGCCCCGTCGGGGTATCAAGAACGGCCTTGAGGGTCGAAGGCAAAGAAACAGTGGTGGTCAGCAGCAGCGCAACAACCAACCAATGGGAGCTATTTTTCACGTTTAGATTTCCTTTCGACTCGGTAAACACCCTGTGATAATCTACTGACCGAAGCTTTTTGGAACAGATCACCGAAGTAATTCTCTATTTCCAAAAACGTAACAACCGGCCATGACTCTGCATTCGGCACTGGAAGACCTGCAAGAAACCACGCTGAGAGCCGTAATGGGCTGTCTGAACCGGTTGGAGTATCTTTCGGGCCTGCGGGTCAAAGAAGGAAGCTACGAGCACTGGGGACTGGGACGCGTCTACGGGGAATTGGCAGCAAAGAAAGCCCTTGCGCGAGCCCACCGCTCGCTACTGTCTCAAGTGCTGGCTATGCCCATCCGGAATTTGGTAGAGGATGCCAAGCGATCCAGCGAGGTAGCTGGACTTCCGCCTGCTAACTACGTGGAACGACTTTCGACCGCAACTCCGAATCTTTTGCCCTACGGACCGGGCGCTGGATCGGCGCGCCACCTTAGTTCAGTACTTCACGCGCTTTCAAGTTTGTTGAAGAATCCAAAAGGGGACGCCAATCCCCCAGCCTGATGGCAACTCCCACCACCTGACCAATGATCTCTGCCTCTTGGGGGTAGCGCAAAGCGCGCGCCGCAACCGGCGACAGCGGGTGGGGCTGCAAAATAATTTCTTCCCGCGTCATGGTGCACCAGCAGCAGGTGTGGCCGTCTCGCGTCTCCACGAAGTAGATGGGGCGCTCGTATTCCGACCTCCAACCGCCTTCTTCCGCTTTGTTCTTTGACTCGTCGATCTGCACAAAGCTGCCCGGCGGTAAAATCGGATACATGGTCAAATCGTCGCTGCCAACGTAGCCATAGGTGTACTGACAGGTCGCAAATTGCGCTAGATACGCGAGGGGAACCTGGCCCCACTGCTCGACCATTCGTCCAAAATTCACCGTGCGGCGGGGATCGAAGCTGGGATCAAGTCGAACCGGCATATTGATCGAGGACAGATTGGCTAAGGCTTCCGAAACATGCGATTTTGGCGGGATAACGAAGTCCAGATCTGTCGCCATGCCATTCAAATCGACGCCATACCACGACAGCAATTCGCGAATGTCCCGGCGATAGATCACGGCCAGTGAATACAAACGGTAGATGCTCGGGATCACTCCTTTTGTCTCAACATCCGAAAGTCGACTCGGAGGAATTGCGAATTCGTCATTCGCACGTTTCTGCGCGATCCGTGCGCTGGCGTTTTCCACATCCCGCATGGTCAATCCCAATTGCTCGCGCAATACGCGCAAGTTTTGTCCGCCTGGAAACATTTGCCCCCCTCTGCCATCCATACAAGTAATGCCATAATAGCAACTTAGAGGCATCTCCCGCACCAGTAATTTACATTTATTATTGCCCACCCCGCCCGGAGCCCTGGATATGGAGACCTCGTTCCATGGCCCCCGGCTCTGTTCTGAATTCGTAAAATCCTGGCGAAATACCGCTCATTGTCTTATGCAGGAGCCAAGGTGCTGCGCCAGCTGAGCGCGATTTCTTCCATCAAAACAGAGCGTATCGGCCAACAAAAAGGGCCGGCTTGAAAGCCAGCCCTGCACTATTTCGTTCAAATCAATCTGCGGCCGCAGAGCTATCGACGGCTTCCACCAATGGCATCGACACCAAGTGCTCGCTTACGAACCATACCTGCAATTCGTTGGTCCGCAATACGTCGCTGACGACAACATCGTTTGTACCGTCATCTCCCAGCGTGGAGGCCAGCTTCGCCAGTTCGCGGCAGTCGCGGATGATAATCTGGTGCGCGTCCAGCAAGCGCGAAAGCTGCACCGGAACTTCCTCTCTTCCTTTGGGCGGCCGCTCAATTCGGGTAGTCTCCGCCACGTCGTGGGCCATTGCAATGCTTAGGCCGCCGAGCAATTGAATCCGCTCCGCTATGGTGTCGACCAGCTCCGACTGTTCCCCGAAATGCTTGTCGAAAAGCAGATGAAGCTGGTAGAAAGTCGGACCCGCGACCTGCCAATGGGACTTCTTATAGAGATCGCGCAAAGTCATGGTGTCGGCTAGTAACAGGTTGAGTCGTTCCGTCATTTCCAGACGTACCGGCTCTTCCAGTTCCAAAGGCAAAGCATGGCTTACGGTGCCATACTCTTGAATTTCGGGCGCCCTCTGGTGAATGTGGGGCTGCGCATTGATTTTTGAAGCGGGTTTCTTGGCCATGGGGAATCTCCTCTTTCGTTACGATTCAATGCATTGATTGCTTCTGACAAACTTGGATACGACCCGGCTGCGATCGGCAATACGTGAAACCTGGAATTTTCTCAGTCGTTATTATGGATGTTTTCGACGGATCGAAGGATTCCTGTTTCAGCACAAAATATACCTCCTCGTCACCTTCGACGGAAGTCTGCCAGCAAAATTCCCCGCGATTGTCTATCATGGAATATTCCTACTCGATACATGGAGAACTTTGACGTGGCTCAGACCCAAACGAATGGATCGGAAGTCCTCGAGACTCGGGAATGGCTTGATTCTCTCGACTACGTTCTAGCCGAAGGCGGACCGGAGCGCGCCGGACGCTTGCTGCAGCAGTTGTCTTGGCATGCCAAACGGGCTGCGGGAGTGAACCTGCCGTTCACGGCCACCACGCCGTATCAGAACACGATTGCCGCGGGTCAGCAGCCGCCATTTCCCGGCAGTCAGGAAATGGAGCGCCGGATCAAAAGTCTGGTGCGTTGGAATGCGCTGGCTATGGTGGTGCGCGCCAACAAGCTTCAGGAAGGCATCGGCGGACATATTTCGACCTTCGCTTCGGCTGCCACTCTTTATGAGGTGGCCTTCAACCATTTCCTGCGGGCCCAAACCGAGACCGGCGATCGCGACCTTATTTACTTTCAGGGACATGCCGCGCCTGGGATTTATGCTCGAGCCTATCTCGAAGGTCGCATCCCCCGCCAGAAACTGGAAAATTTTCGCCGCGAACTAATGCCCGGCGGCGGTCTGTCTTCTTATCCGCACCCCTGGCTCATGCCCGATTTCTGGGAGTTTCCCACGGTCTCAATGGGATTGGGTCCGATCCAGGCGATCTACCAGGCAAGGTTTATCCGCTATCTGGAAAATCGGGGCCTGAAGCTGTCCACCGATGGAAAAGTGTGGGCATTCCTCGGAGACGGCGAAATGGATGAGCCCGAATCTCTCGGCTCTATCACTCTCGCCTCACGCGAACGACTCGACAATCTGATCTTCGTGGTCAATTGCAATCTGCAGCGGCTCGACGGCCCGGTCCGCGGCAATGGCAAGATCATCCAGGAACTCGAAGCCATTTTCCGCGGCGCTGGATGGAACGTCATCAAAGTGATCTGGGGCGGCGACTGGGATCGGCTCATCCTGAATGATCGCGACGGATTGCTGGTCAAGCGTATGGGCGAGATCGCCGACGGCCAGTATCAGAAATACTTTGTTGAGAGCGGCGCCTACTTCCGGCAGAACTTCTTCGGCACCGATCCCCGCCTGCTCAAGATGGTTGAGCATCTTTCCGACGAACAGCTCGCGCGCATGCGGCTGGGTGGCCACGACCCCATCAAAGTCCACGCCGCTTATAAGGCTGCCGTAGAAAATGTCGGCTCACCCACCATCATTCTGGCCAAGACCATCAAGGGCTACGGCCTTGGTGAGGCTGGCGAAGGCAAGAACATTACCCATCAACAGAAAAAGCTCAATGACGATGAGCTGGAAATGTTCCGTTCGCGCTTCGGGATTCCTATCCCGGACGCCGAACTGCACAACGCCCCGTTTTATCGGCCCGCCGACGACAGCGCCGAAATCACCTACATGAAGGAGCGGCGCAAACAGCTTGGTGGCTATATTCCAGAACGCAAGATGCGCGCCAAGCCAATCAATCCGGTCTCGGAATCTCACTTCGAAGAATTTTACAAAGGCACCGAGGGACGCGACGTTGCCACGACTATGGTCTTCGTTCGCTTGCTGGGAAAGTTGTTGCGTGACCCCGAGATTGGCCAGCTCATCGTACCCATCATTCCAGATGAAGCCCGCACCTTCGGCATGGAAGCCTTATTTCGCCAGGTGGGGATTTACTCCAGCGTCGGCCAACTTTATGAGCCGGTCGACATGGACACCTTGCTGTACTACAAAGAAGCCAAGAACGGACAGATTCTGGAAGAAGGCATCACCGAAGCCGGTTCGATGTGCTCGTTCATCGCAGCGGGTACAGCGTACGCGAATCACGGAATCAATACGATTCCGTTTTTTATTTATTACTCCATGTTCGGCTTCCAGCGTATCGGCGACCTCATCTGGGCCGCAGCCGACATGCGCACGCGCGGCTTCCTCATTGGAGGCACCGCCGGCCGCACCACGCTTGCTGGCGAAGGCCTGCAACATCAGGACGGCCACAGTCACGTGCTGGCACTTTCCGTGCCAAATCTCCTGGCATACGATCCCGCCTTCGCCTATGAAATCGCAGTCATTATTCAGGACGGCATCAAGCGCATGTATGTGGATCAGGAATCCATCTTCTATTACTTGACCGTTACCAATGAACCGCTCCCCATGCCTGAGATGCCGCAAGGCGCAGAAACAAGGGACGGCATCCTTAAAGGTCTGTATCGCTTCAAAGCTTCGGAGAAAAAGGACGCAAAACTGCGCGCCCAGCTATTCGGCAGCGGAACCATCATGTTCGAAGTGCTCAAGGCGCAGGAGATTCTGGAAGGGAACTACGGAGTCGCCGCCGATGTCTGGAGCGTGACCAGCTACAAACGGCTTTATCAGGATGGCAACGATTGCGAGCGTTGGAATATGCTGCATCCGCACCAGGCGCCGCGCATTCCGTTTGTTACGCAGTGCCTAAAGGACGCACCGGGAGTGTTTGTGGCAGCATCGGATTATATGAAGGTACTTCCGGAAACGATTGCGCAGTGGGTGCCGCGTCCGCTGCTGGCTCTCGGTACCGATGGTTTCGGCCGCAGTGAAAATCGAGCTTCGCTTCGTGACTTCTTCGAAGTGGACGCGAAGCACATCGTGCTGGCGACGTTGACTGCGCTCGCACGCGAGAAACAGATCGCGCCGGAGCTGCTTCAGAAAGCAATCAAAGATTTGGGCATCAATCCGGATAAGCCCAACCCAGCCAACACCTAATAGCGACGCTACAGTCATGGAGAAAAAGTTACAGTGACAGAATTCAAACTGCCGGAACTCGGCGAGAATATCGACCAGGGAGACTTGGTCCGTTTGATGATTTCGCCCGGCGCGACCATCACCCAGGGCCAAGCCGTTATGGAGTTGGAAACGGAGAAGGCAGTCGTCGAAGTTCCCTCCACCGTGAGCGGCGTCGTGAAAGAGATTCGCGTCAAAGAGGGTGAGAAAATCAAAGTTGGGCAAGTAATCTTCACTTTCGAAAACGGCGCAGGCGGAAATGTGTCGCGGGCGCCCGCGACCGAGTCCGCGGAAGAACCTAAAGCCCAGCAAGCCGCGGCCTCAGCCGCTGCCGCAAAAGCAAGCCCGGCAGAGCCGCCAGCGCAAATTCCGGCGACAACCGTCCAGAGAGAGCGCCGCTCGTCCGCAACTCCCGGTCCCACCGAATTCAAACTGCCCGAACTCGGAGAAAATATTTCCCAGGGCGATCTTGTACGGCTCATGATCTCCCCCGGCGCCAAAGTCTCCGAAGGCCAGCCCGTCATGGAACTGGAAACCGACAAAGCCGTGATCGAAGTTCCTTCCTCTGTCAGCGGGATCGTCAAAGAGGTTCGCGTTAAGCAAGGCGAGAAGATTAAAGTTGGCGATGTCATCTTCACGCTCGAAGGCTCGGCCACTCCTCAACCGCAACGACCAAAGCACGCCCCAGTCGAGCACGTCTCCGGACAACACGGAGCGCGTCTCGCTTTCCAGGCCGCAATTCAGGCTGAGGGAAAAACCGAAGAACAAGCGCTGCCTCCTGATCAACCGCAATCGTTTCTTCCTAGCTTCGCGATGCCAGCACAACTCGAAAAGGTGGCTGGCACCGAGCATCGCGAGCCGGTTCCCGCAGCCCCGCACGTTCGCCGTTTGGCACGCGAACTCGGCATCGACGTTCACAACGTAAAAGGCAGCGGACCTGGCGGACGCATCAGCGAAAAAGATGTCAAGGCGTATTCGAAGGAACTGCTCACGTCTATGGCGACCGCTGCGCAGTCTCCGCGCGGAGCTCAATTCTCGCAACCCGAGTTGCCTGATTTCACTAAGTGGGGCAAAGTCGAACGGGTCTCGATCCGAGGCGTGCGCCGGAAAACTGCCGAACATCTCTGGCAGGCATGGACCACCGTTCCCCACGTCACGCAAAACGACAAAGCCGACATCACGGAACTCGAGCAGTTGCGCGCACGCTTCGCTCCCAAAGCAGAAGAAGCCGGCGGCAAGATGACAGTCACGGCAATTGCACTGAAAGTGTGCTCATCCGCGTTGAAAATCTTCCCTCAATTCAACGCCAGCATCGACCTGGCGAAAGACGAAATAGTTTACAAGCAGTACATCAACATCGGCGTCGCTGTGGATACCGACCGCGGTCTGCTGGTGCCGGTGATTCGCGACGTCGACAAGAAGAACATCGTCGAGCTGGCTGCCGAACTCACGCAACTTTCCCGCAAAGCGAAAGACAAAAAACTCACGCTCGCGGAAATGGAGGGCGGCACGTTCACCATCACCAACCTTGGCGGAATCGGTGGCACGGGATTCTCTCCCATCGTGAATTATCCCGAGGTCGCGATCCTCGGTCTGTCGCGCTCCAGCATGGAGCCAGTGTGGCTCAACGGTAAATTCGAACCTCGGCAGGTGCTACCGGTGTCTTTGTCT
Organism: Terriglobales bacterium; assembly: GCA_050012915.1. GTDB lineage: Bacteria > Acidobacteriota > Terriglobia > Terriglobales > Acidobacteriaceae > JABDBE01. The sequence continues at coordinate 14,835 of JBEKGG010000077.1, forward strand.
TACGATCATCGGCTGATCGACGGAGCGGATGCTGCCAGATTTCTGCGCTGGATCGCGGAAGCGTTCGAGCAACCGTTCTTATTATCGGTTCAGGGATGAAAATAACCATAACCTGTCATCCTGAGCGAAGCGGCTGCGGCGCGAAGTGCCGCGGCCACGAAGTTGAAGGACCCTGAGTTGCCAATGCCGAGACGAATGTTGCAAGGCATTTTCGCCACGATCTTTCGCACTTGGTAAGGAGAACTCCCTGAAGCAACCAGGTGAAACTGGCTCTCCGGGATCCTTTGACTACCAGCCGTCGCTTCGCCACGGCAACTTCGCTTAGGATGGCACAGTTTTTTGATGCACGACTCGATGACAGAGCCAACGAATCTACATATCGCAGTAATCGGCGCCGGCCCCGGCGGTTATGCCGCGGCCTTCCTAGCTGCCGATCTCGGAATGACAGTCACGCTCATCGATCCGGAAATAAATCCCGGCGGGGTTTGTCTCTACCGCGGCTGCATCCCATCCAAGGCGCTCCTCCACGTCGCTAAGCTAATCGACGAATCTCGTCACGCGAAGAACTGGGGCATCGATTACGCCGATCCGAACATCGACTTACCGCGCCTGCGATCCTGGAAGGAAGGCGTAGTCAAGAAACTCACCGCCGGTTTAGGGGTGCTCTCGAAACAAAGGAAAGTGGAATACATCCAGGGCCGCGCTGCATTCGAGAACTCGAACACGCTGCGCGTCAGCCGAGCCAGCGGCAGCGAAGATTCACTGACCTTCGATCGTATTGTCATCGCCACGGGCTCGCGGCCCGCGATCATTCCCAGCCTCAAACTCGAAACCTCGCGCATGATGGATTCAACTTCCGCGCTGGACTTGAGTGAAGTGCCCGGAACCCTGCTCGTAATCGGCGGCGGCTACATCGGCCTCGAACTCGGCACCGTCTATGCCGCGCTCGGCTCCAAAGTCTCTGTCGTCGAAATGCTCTCCGGACTTCTGCCCGGAGCGGATCGCGATCTCGTTCTGCCCTTGCATAAAAGGATGGAAAAAATCTTCGACTCAATCCTGCTTAACATAACCGTCGGTGCCGTGAAAGAAGAGCCCAACGGAATCCGCGTCACCTTCGATGGTCCCGAAGTAAAAGAACGTGAGAAAGTTTTCGACAAAGTTCTGGTTTCGGTCGGACGCAAACCTAACTCTGAAATTCCCGGCCTGGAAAAAACTCAAATCAAAGTCGGCCAGCGCGGATTCATCCAAGTCAACAAGCAACTGCAAACCGACGACCCCGCCATCTACGCGATCGGCGACGTCGTCGGCGAGCCCATGCTGGCCCACAAAGCCATGCACGAAGGCCGCACTGCGGCAGAAGCCATCGCCGGACACAAAGTCGCTTTCGAACCCAACGCCATCCCCGCCGTCGTCTTCACCGATCCAGAAGTCGCCTGGTGTGGGCTCACGGAAACTGAGGCCCAGAAACAAAATCGCGAGGTCAAAATCACCAGATTTCCCTGGGCGGCTTCGGGCCGGGCCATGACTATCGACCGCACTGAAGGCATGACCAAGCTGATCATAGATCCGCAAACCGAGCGCGTACTGGGCGTAGGAATCGTCGGCGCAGGCGCAGGCGAACTCATCGCCGAGGG
>JBEKGG010000078.1:0-16412 GCA_050012915.1 Terriglobales bacterium
AAAGCCAATACTGGGAGGTGCATCTTCACTTTCTGCGGAACTTTCTACTGGCCTGACTAGAGTGTCAAAGGATATATGGAATTTACCGGATATTTACAGTCTCGCAACAGTCCTGAAACACGTTCTGGGTAGTCTTCGTTCAGTACACGCCCTTCTAACCGGGAGGGTTTTAAGGACAGCTTCGGGGGGCTCCGAGCTGTCCTGATTTATTTTGGCCCGCAATCTTAATTACTTTAGATAAGCGCGGACCAGACCGATCAAATCTTCACCGAGCTCTTCGGGCGAATCCACGGCGTGATCGGGATTCATCATGTGCAGGCGGATGTGATCTTCGAGTATTTCTGCCATCAAGCCGTTCACCCCACCACGAATGGCGGCCAACAGCATCAGGATATCCGCGCATTCATCGCCGGCGGTGAGAGCCCGCTCGACGGCAGCGAACTGGCCGCGGATTCGCTTGATGCGGAACAAAAGCTTCTGTTTCTCTTTTGAAATTTCGGGAATTTTGTCTTGCATTTTTCCTGCTTTCTCGGTTTTTCCTCTTTACAATACCATAGGGGGGTATGATACAAAATGTTTAGAAGCGAAATCCATTGCGACAACAGGAGCGACTAGGCGAATGGTAGCTGAAATTCGTGGAAAGGAGGGGAACGACGATGAACTGCATGACTCAACTTTTACAGCCAATGACGATGGCGACGACGCAGCTCAGATGCGCGTTTCACGCGGACTACATCCGGCAAGTGGAACCGAGGGCGGAACATACGCCTCTGCGCATGAGCTGGGTCGTGGTCACCGACGAACGTGGGCGGCGGCAGCTTCGCATGCGGTGGTTCACGACCGAAAACGAACTGTAACACTCCTTTAACGAACCCTGCGTAGGCTGGGTGGGCTGGCGATCTACGTCGAATAATCGGAGTTGCGTGCCGCCCGGCGTTTTTTTGGGCGTTAACTATAGTTAATGTTTAATGGTATAGTGAGGTTAATCACGCGATGAATGTGCCAGCGATAGGGTGATAACGGGTATTGAGCGGAGCTTGCCGCCGCCCTACCCTACCATTATGAAATTTAAATTCATTTTTAATACGGCACAGCGCACGGCAAGGCTGCAGTTGACTTTGTGTTTCGCGATGGCGCTGGCTGGCTCTTTTTCGGCAGTGGGGCAGCAAGTGCCGGATCGATCTGCATCGCAGCAATCGAGCGCGGCGCAGACGGTTAGCACGGCGCCCGCGGAAAATGGGGTCGATGCGCCGGCTGATCCTCCCCCGGACGACAGCGTGGAAACGATGTTTCCCCATTTCAAGGACACTCGCTTCTGGCTTTCGGGGCAGATGAATTTCATTTTTCAGACCCATCCACCATTCCCCGCGCTCTACAGTGGACCGCACAGCTTGAGCCCGAATTACCAGAAAGCTACGTCGCGCGTGCTGACCCTCTACACCGGCGTGCGCCTCAACAATTCGACCGAGATTCTGGCGGATGTCGAAGAAGCCGGCGGGTCGGCCTTGAGTCAGGGCTTTGGGCTGGCGGGAAACACGGACCTCGATATCGTACGCAATCCGTTGTTGAGCAAAGCGCCATATCTGGCGCGAGGCATGATTCACAAAGTGTTTGCGTTGAGCAAGGATAAGATCGAAAGTGATCGCAGCGTTTTTTCGCTTTTCGACGAACTGCCACGCCGCCGGCTGGAGGTACGCTTCGGAAAGTTCAGTTTGCCGGATTTTTTCGACATCAATTCGGTCGGCTCGGACACCCACCTTCAATTCACCAACTGGACGGTCGATAATAACGGCGCCTGGGACTATGCCGCCGACACGCGCGGCTATACCGTGGGCGCCACCGCGGATTATGAAGATCGCAATTGGGGCTTTCGCTTCGCCGAGGCGTTGATGCCCAAGATAGCGAACGGAATCGATCTGGTCTGGAAACCGTGGGAAGCCCACGCGGAAAACTTTGAATACGAATTGCGGCAAGGCATCATACCGAAAAAAGGCGGAGTGGTTCGTCTATTGGCTTATACCAACTACGCCAACATGGGGATTTATCGCGAGGCCATCGCCAACTTTGAAGCGGGGCTCACGCCCACTCCAGAAATCACCGACCATCCCTGGCACATCACGCGCAAGTACGGATTCGGTGTGAACCTGGAGCAAAATCTCACGCGATATCTAACTGCCTTCGGACGCTTCGGCTGGAATAATGGAAAGACCGAATCGTTCGCGTATACGGAGGTCGATCAGACTTTTCTTGGGGGAGTGGGAGCGAAAGGCGCGTGGTGGCATCGCAAACAGGACCGGGCGGGAGTCGCGTTCGTGAGCAACGCAATTTGCAAATATCACCAGACCTACCTTGCCGATGGTGGCCTGGGATTTCTCCTTGGCGACGGCGGGCTGAACTATGGACGGGAGAATATCGTCGAGTCGTATTACACGGTCCACGTGTGGCGCGGTATTTACGTGGCGCCGGGCGTGCAGCACATCAATGATCCGGGATACAACCGCGATCGCGGGCCGGTGATTGTGCCGTCGTTTCGCGCACATATGGAGTTCTAGGGATCGACCGGCTTCGCAATGATCCCCAAATGCTTAGGGACTGGCTGCCGGGCATCAGAGGAGCCGATCTAGAATTGCCGTCTCGAAGTCTCCGATTCGCGCGAAAACTGGGTCGTTTGTGATGAACCCCGTCGCCTGCGCTCGGAGGGCAGCGGCTGCCTGCAGCGCATCCGGCGTCCGGAGGCGATGCGTGGCGCGCATTCGTGCTGCCAGGTCCGCCGTTTCCAGGTCAGGCGGCATCCATCGAAAGTTAGGATAGGTGGAGAGCAAGCCGTAAAATGCGTCAACTCTCTGCTCGTCGTTGTCGCGATACGATGGGACCAGAAGCTCCGTCATTGTGATGGTGGAGGTTACGGCTTCGTGGCCTTCTCGTTCCACCCACGAAAAGACAGAATCTGTGAGCGCGAGGTACCGGGCATTCGCTTCCATCTGATAAATGAAGATGCTGGTGTCGAGAGCGATCCGGCGGTGACGCCGGAGAAATAGCCGAAGGCGTTCTACTCCCAACTCTCTCGCTCCGCTTGGAGATGCTGGGATGGGTAGGTGGTACCGGCCAAACCTCGAATTGCCACCCTATGAGACCTGGGCTTTTGCAGCACCAATACTCTCTTGCCTCGGACCACCACCAGCACCTTATCGCCGGCCTTTAAGCCGAGAGCCTCCCGCGCCTCTCGCGGAATTACGATTTGATTCTTCGAAGAAACCGTCGCTTCTGTCACTACTTTACATTCTATCACAAAGTAAAGCGCTGCGGCCGCAGGGGCGTTTTTGGGGGTAGTGGGATAACTCTCTGCTGCAGGCGGGAAGCAGGTCGCAGAGGCCTTCGGGGTACTGATGGAAGATTTGCACGGCCCGCCCAGTTCTCTACTTCTCGACCTTCACGCCCTTCCAGAACGCGACGTAATCTTTAATTTGATTCGCCGCCGGTTTCGGTTCGGGATAGTACCAGGCTGCGCCCGGGTTGCGCTTGCCGTTCACCTCGAGGTCGTAGTAGCTGGCTGTCCCTTTCCACGGACAAATCGTGTGCGCCGCACTGGGTTTGAAGTATTCCGCTTTGATGGCGTCGGGCGGGAAATACTGATTGCCCTCCACCTCGACGGATCGATCGGATTCAGCGAGAACTGCGCCTTCCCATATTGCTTTTGCCATATGGTCAGTTTAGATTTCTCTTATGGCCAGCGGTTTCGAAAAATTAGTGGTGGATGCGATCGCCCCAACGAATGCCCAGCCTCTGTTCAATGGTCACTCCATGGTGGGCGCATTGAAACGGGTGCTGGTGTGTTCGCCGCGCACAGCCTGCTGGCATCAACCCGAGCGGGCGGCGCGCTGGCGAGAACTTGGCTTTATTCATTCGCCGGATTTCGAACTGGCTCAGGCGCAGCACGAGGCACTGTGTCGAGAACTGGAAGCGTGCGGCGCCGAAGTCGAAGATATTCCTCCGGCGATGGAGCTGTCGCTCGATGCTGTTTATGCCCACGATGCATCGTTGCCGACAGATTTCGGATTAATCCTGATGCGCCCCGGCAAAGCGAACCGCGTTCTTGAAGGACGACATCATGGGTCGTTCTGCCAGATCATGGGCGTTCCCATGCTGGCAAAAATTACGCCTCCGGCAACCGCGGAAGCCGGGGACATGGTATGGCTTGACGCCAAGACGTTGCTGATTGGCCACGGCTATCGCACCAACGCGCAAGGCATTCAGCAGATGCGGGCCTTGCTAAAGCCCAAGGGAGTCGAAGTGCTCTCGGCACCACTGCCGCATGGACAGGGTCCTTCGGCATGCTTGCATTTGATGTCGCTAATCAGTCTGCTCGATGAGAAAACTGTTCTCGTCGACTTGCCCTGGCTCGCGGTCGAAACCCTCGACCGGCTTCGCGCGCGTGGACACAATCTGATTGAGATCGATTATTCCGAGCGCGAAACGCTGGCTTGCAACGTACTTTCATTGGGGGAAAAGCGGGTGCTGGCATTAGAAGAGAATGCGAAGACGAATCAAAAGCTGCGTGCTGCCGGATTCGATGTGCGAACCTTCCCTGGCTCGGAGCTATGCATCAATGGCAGCGGCGGCCCCACCTGTTTGACCCGGCCTTTGCTGCGCGCGTAAGGCTGCTTAGCGGACTTGCAGACTGTCCAGCATGCGCTCGTAAGTTGGCCACAAGCCTTCAAAGTCGGCGTCGGGAGAGACAAACGCCAGGTACAACACGATGTTGGAGCGGCCCAGCATTGCGACTAAGCGGACGCGCTCGCGCAGGGGTTGGCCGTTTTCCTGCACGGCTGATTTGCCAAACCAATCCAGCTTTCGAGCCTCGCGATTGTGAAGCGTGAAGGCTTGCGGGCTGTTGGCAATCTGAAGATCAGGATTGGCTTGTTCGATATCGGCCATCAGTTCACGCAGAGCAGCGTCGAGTTCTATCGTACCTTTTCCTTTCGGCTGGAAGCCGCTGATCATCACTCCGTAGGCGAGCGTGCCGTTCGCAGATCCTCCGTCTGGATAGATGGTTACGCTGGTCGAGTCCGCGTTGCCCTCGATCTGCCAGTTCTCGGGATAGCGAATGGAGTAGGCTGCGTGCCGAAAGTCGTGGAGGCCGGCGCTGGCAATGTTCTGCAGCAGCAGTCGAGGCATCACGACAGCCTTTTGCGCAGCACTGACCTGGAAAACAGATTCTTGGTCGACGTTCGAGAGAGCTTGCTTGGCCGCAATAAATTCAGGACTATCCGTGTCCTGAAACTGCTTGGGCGGGAACCGGGAAAGAATGCTGGAGATATTTTTCGCGCGGTTGCCGGGATCGGGATGCGAGCTCAGAAACTGCGGCCCGCCGCGGCTCTCGCCTTGCGCTTTCATTTTATTAAAAAAACTAACAACGGCCTGCGGATCGTAACCGGCGTCGTACATGATTTGCGCGCCAACCATGTCGGCTTCGGTTTCCGCGTCGCGCGAATATTTCATAAAAACGGAGCCGGCGGTGATCGACATGCCCATTTGCGCCAGCGAGCCGACGGCGCCGCCTACGGCTGCGCCCAGCACGCCGCCCAGAATGGCGAGCGGTAGCTGAGCCTTCATTTGACGGCTGGCCTGGCGCGTGGAATGGCGCATGACCACGTGCGAGATTTCGTGTCCCATAACGCCGGCCAGTTCGGACTCGGTTGCCAGTTCAATCAAGCCGGTATGCACGTAAATCGGACCGCCGGGAAGAGCGAAAGCGTTTATCGATTTCTCGCGGACGACTTTGAACGTGTAAGGAAACTTGTATCCGGGAGCACTGGCCGCGAGCTTCTGTCCAAGCGACGCGACGTACTTCGATATGGGATGGTCGGCGGGAAGGAGCGGCAGAGCGCGTTCGACCTGCGGAACACTTTGGCGTCCGATTTGAATTTCCTGTTCGATGGTGTAGCGATTGCCGGAAGTTGGGTTAGTGGTGACGCGACCTTTTTTGGGGTCGACATTTTCTTTGGTCCCTGCGGCGACGAGGGAGAGGCTGAGCAGGACGGCGCACAGACGATGGAATTTGGCGAAGCGTAGGTTCATATCGCACGAAGAAGCGGAAAAGCATTTTAGCCTTCGTGGGTCGCGGAATCCAAATGTCGGTGGGAGAGGGGGTAGCAGCGGCATTTTGAGCGCGAGGGCCTGAGTTCGACAGCTGAGATTGGACACCGCTCGCACCGCCAACTAACTGATTGTTAGAGCATCGCAGATCCCTAGGAGCACTGTGGATGACAACGACTTTCAGGGATGACAACAGGTCGCTCGGCATGACACAACTCTCTAGGGTCAGCTTCGGGTCTGTCGGGATCCATTTGGCTGGACGGGCGGGGACGCGTGTCCTCCATCATTTTTCTCCTGTTAGAATTGAAGGGCGATGGTCTTGCCTTTCGTCCGTGATTTGTTCGCGGACGTGGAAAAGTTGCCTGCCTTTTTGCGCGTAGCCTCCCACCTCCGGGAGGGCGCGGGGCGGATCCGTGTTTCTGGGCTCACTCCGACCGGAAAAGCGCTGCTTTTAGTTTTGTTGCAGAAGTCCGCTGGACGCTCATTCATCGTAGTTGTTCCCGACAACCGCGCGGCCGAGGAGTTGGTCCCGGTGTTGCAGGCTTTCCACGAATTGATCGGCGGGAGTGATCCGGATTCCATCGTCTCGCTGCCAACGCGTGACGTGCTGCCGTTTCAGAATCTTTCGCCGCATCCTGAGATTCAGGAAGAACGTGCGGTCGCGCTTTGGAGAATTGCGACCGGCGCTGTCTCCATTCTGGTTTCGCCAATTGCGGCGACTGCACTTCGTCTGCGTTCCGCGGAATACTACGCGGATCTCGCACGAATGGTGCGGCGGGGCGAGACGCTTGAAACCGAGCCGTTGCTGCGGCACCTGAACACTGTTGGTTACGCGTCGACTGATGTCGTGGAAATGCCCGGCGAGTACGCCATACGCGGGGGCATCCTCGATGTGTATTCGCCGGAGGCCGATCGCCCGCTGCGCATCGAGTTGTTCGGCGACGAGGTCGAATCCATCCGCAAGTTCGATCCGGCGACGCAGCGGTCGTCCACTCCGGTTGACGAAGCGTTGCTGCTCCCGCTTACTGAGACGCCAATCAGCGACGATCTGCTGGGCGCGATTCATGTGCGCTTGTCGGGAAAACGGATCACGGGCGCTGAGGAGGTCGTCGAGCAAGCCGTGCGTGCAGGCGGCGTGAGCGTGTTTCCGGGATGGGAATTTTACGCGCCAGTGGCCGGGGCGGACCGCAGTATCTTCGATCTTCTCCCTAACGCTGTGGTTCTCACCGACGAACCGGAAAGTCTGAAGCGGGAGTTTGATCATACCTGGTCGCGAATTGAAGAGGCGCATGAGCGCAGCGAAGTCGGGAACCTCGTGCGGCCAACAGATTTGTATCTTGCTCCCGAGGACTGGTGGCGCAAAGTGGCGAGCCTTCCTGGAGTATCGGTTGAGCATCTTGAAATCGCGCGTCCTGACGAAGGCGAAACTGTCAGCTTTCATTCGCAGCCGTCGCAGCGCTTTCATGGCGCGGTTCCGGCGATGCTCGAAGATGTGAAAAAGCAGTTCGCGGAACAGAATCGCGTACTGATCGCGGTCCCGAATATCGGCGAGGTCGAGCGTCTGGCCGATGTGTTCAGCGAGTACGGGCTTTCGTTTCGCTTGGGCAGCCGAACTCGCGGCGGTGAAAGTTATGCCGACGAAACCGCATATTTCGCGGGCGAGATTCTCACCAGCACGCTGGCCAAGGCATATGTGCCGGATGGAGTTGTATTGCCCGAGGCTCACCTGGCGATCTTCGGCTCGCGTGATTTGTTCGATGAGTCGGAGTCGGTGGTTTCGCGGCCGCAGCGCTCGAAGTCGAAAGTGTCGGCGTTTCTTTCGGATTTTCGCGATTTGCAAGTGGGCGATTACGTGGTCCACGTCGAACACGGGATTGGGCAATATCAGGGGCTGAAGGAAATCAATCAGGGAGATGGGAACGCAGAGTTCATGCTGCTGGAGTATGCGGAAGGTGCGCGACTTTATGTTCCACTGACGCGGCTTGACCTGATTCAGAAATACCGATCGTCGGAAGGCGCAAAGCCGCCGCTGAACCATCTAGGAACGGCAGCCTGGGCGAAGACAAAAGCTCGTGTCCGCAAGGCCATGAAGGACATGACCGACGAACTGCTGAAACTTTATGCGGAGCGCCGGGCAGCCAAGGGGTTCGCATTCTCGCCAGACAATCAATGGATGCGCGAGTTCGAAGACGCTTTCGAGTTTACCGAGACGGAAGATCAGGACCTCGCAATTACCGATGTCAAGCGTGACATGGAGTCGGGGCAACCCATGGACCGCTTGCTCTGTGGCGATGTGGGCTACGGCAAAACGGAAATCGCCATGCGCGCCGCTTTCAAGGCGGTCAACGACAATAAACAAGTCGCTGTGCTCGCGCCTACGACCGTGCTTGCGTTTCAACACTTCGAAACTTTCAAGCAACGTTTCGCGGCGTTTCCGGTCAAGATCGAAATGATCAGCCGTTTTCGAAGTGCGAAACAGCAGAAGGAAATTCTGCAAAAGGTGGAAGGCGGGAAGATCGACATTCTCATCGGCACCCACCGCCTGCTGTCGAAGGACATCAAGTTTACGGACCTCGGCCTGTTGATCGTGGATGAAGAACAGCGCTTCGGAGTGCGCCACAAAGAACGGCTGAAACAGATGCGGAAAGAAGTCGATGTTCTTACCATGTCCGCGACGCCGATTCCGCGAACGTTACATATGTCTCTCGTCGGAATGCGCGACATGAGTGTGATTGAGACGCCACCCAAGGATCGCATGGCGATTCAAACTGTGGTGGCAAGCTGGGATGAGAAGCTGATCCAGTCATCGCTCGAGCAGGAACTCGATCGCGGCGGGCAAGTATATTTCGTCCACAATCGCGTGGAAAGCATTTGGGAAATTGCGGCAAAACTGCAGGAAATGGTGCCGCGGGCGCGCATTATGGTGGGTCACGGGCAGATGTCGGAAGGCGAACTGGAAAAGGTGATGCTGAAGTTCATGCATCACGAAGCCGATATTCTGGTGGCGACGACGATCATCGAAAACGGACTCGATATCCCGCTGTGCAATACGATTGTCATCAATCGTGCCGATCGCTTTGGTCTGTCTGAACTTTATCAGCTGCGCGGACGCGTGGGCCGGTCGAACCGGAGAGCGTATGCGTATTTGTTGATTCCTGCCGATATTGAGCTCACTCCGATTGCGCGCAGACGCCTGGCTGCGTTGAAGGAATTTTCTGATCTCGGCGCGGGATTCAAAATCGCGGCCTTGGATTTGGAGCTGCGCGGTGCTGGCAACCTGCTCGGCGGAGAACAGAGTGGGCATATCGAAGCCATCGGATTCGAGCTCTACACGCAGATGCTCGACCGTGCTGTTCGCGAGATGAAGGGCGAAGCTGGACCCGATGAGGCTGAGACGCAGCTCAATCTTGGTCTGAATATTCGCATCCCGGTGAATTACATTCCGGAGGAGAACCAGCGGCTGCGCATGTACAAACGGGTTGCCGGAGTTGAAACGGAACAGCAACTAAATGACGTCGGGGCTGAACTTGAAGACCGCTACGGCGAGCCTCCCGCTCCGGTGCGAAACCTGCTTGACTATGCCTCGCTCAAATTGCTGGCAGTGCGCGTGGGCGTGAACGCCATCGAGCGCAAACGCGATCTGGTGACAATTAAATTTCGGCAAAATGCGGTGATCGATCCGGGGAAGCTGGCACGATTCGTGTCCTCGCAACGCGGCGCGCAATTCACCCCTGACGGAATGTTGAAATTCATATTGAAAGCGACATTAGCCGAAGAAGTGTTGGAACATCTCGAAAGCCTGCTGGAAAAACTGGCGGCGGAGGTTCCCGAAGCGGCTTCCGCGTCAGAAAAAGTCAGTTAGTCTCATTTCCTCCTGCTTCGTTGAATAACAAATGACGCTGTCATTTCTATCTGTGCCCACGGATTTCAGCCTGGCCGCAGTCTTCGCCTGGGGCACGAGCGATTTTCTTGGCGGATACGGCGCGCGACGCGCGAATGCATTCCTCCTGACTGCAATCGCGCATCTCAGCGGCTTGGTGCTGATGGCAGCAGTAGCACTGGCCACTCATTTACCATTCCCTTCGGAAATCGCAGTCGCGTGGGCCTTGCTGGGAGGCCTGTCTGGCGGCGGTGCGTTAGCCATTTTCTATCGAGCACTGGCGACGGGCAGGATGGGGTTAACCGCACCGGTGGCGGCAGTGCTCGGTGCCGCGATTCCGACTGCGTTCGGAATGTTCCGCGAAGGGCTGCCGCAACCTGCACAGATGGTTGGTTTCGCGCTGGCCGCGGTGGGTATCTGGCTCATCTCGCGGACTGAAGACGGGAGCCCTGCCGAAGGGGTTGGCGTGGCCGCGTTGGCGGGCGTCGGCTTTGCAGGATTTTATCTTTGCATGAAACAAGCCGGTGATGGCTCTGCATTTTGGCTGGCAGCGACGTCGAAGGTGGCGTCGTTTACTCTAACCGGCTTGATCGTTCTGCTGGGCCGCGGAACTCGCGCGATTGATCGCAGCGGGATCGTAGTCGGCATCCTGGCAGGTTGCCTTGATGTTATTGGCAGCGTTTTATTCATTCGGGCCAGCCAGAGTGGCCGCCTCGATGCAGCGGTGGTATTGAGTTCTCTTTATCCTGCAGTCACAGTACTGCTCGCGCGCTTGATCCTGAAAGAGCATTTCACCCGCTGGAAGGCTCTGGGTATGGTATCGGCGTTGCTTGCAGTGCCGATGATCGCTTGGCGGTGAGAAAAGCGGCCACGGATTTCCACGGATTAACGCGGATTTTTTTCCAAATGGAAACCCAGAGATTATCTGTCTGATCCGTGGCTTGCTGGTACCATCTTTCTCGTGCCTCTTGTTGAAATACATAACCTGACCAAAATCTTTCCCTTGGGCGAATCTGTTTTTGGCGGCGGGGCAAGCGGCGAGGTTTGTGCTGTTGATGATGTGTCGCTGGATATTCAATCCGGTGAAACTCTGGGATTGGTTGGTGAGTCGGGGTCGGGCAAGAGCACGCTTGGCCGATTAGTGCTTCGTTTGATTGAGGCGACCTCGGGCAAGATTGTGTTTGAAGGGCGTGATCTGTTCGCGGCCAGCCGCGGCGAGATGCGACGCCTGCGACGCGATATGCAGATCATTTTTCAGGATCCGTTCGGGTCGCTTGATCCTCGCATGCGGGTGGAAGATGTGATCAGCGAACCACTGATCATCCACGAACGCATGGGTTCTTCGGCACGGTGCGCCCGGGTTGCGGAATTGCTTCGCGCGGTGGGTCTTGATCAGTCGGCGATGCTCCGTTTCCCGCACGAATTCAGTGGAGGCCAGCGCCAACGAATCGGAATTGCGCGGGCATTGGCGCTGCGTCCAAAATTCATTGTGGCCGATGAGCCGGTTTCCGCTCTCGACGTCAGCGTCGGGGCTCAGATCGTGAATCTTATGGCCCAACTGCAACGAGAGTTCGGCTTGACCTACTTGTTCATCTCGCATTCGATGCCGGTGGTGCGTTATCTGGCGACGCGCATTGCGGTGATGTATCGCGGCAAGATTGTCGAGGTCGGGACCACGGAACAGATCACGGAAAGGCCCAAGCATCCCTATACCCGCAGCCTGTTAGAGGCAACGCCAGAGGTGATGGCGTGATTTCCGCGAGCCGGGCGGGGACGGACGGCCTCCATGAAGTCCTAAATGGATTATGAATCCACCGATCCCGAAGGAAGCGAATAGCACGACGGAAAAGGCGGCGTCCCACGTTTACGGAAGCGCTTGTCCGTTTCTTCGTGGCGCATTACAATTCACGCCGGAATTCTTCAGCCGGCATTTAAGGAGGTTCGTATGGCTGCATTACCTGTAACCCCTATGCCCACGCCCCAGCCCGAAGAGCCATCGCTTTCTGAAGGGGCGCGCATTGTCGACACCTTCATTGCACCCAGCAAGACGTTCGCCGATGTGCGGCGTAACCCCAATTGGTGGGCGCCATGGCTGCTGATCTCCGCTGTAACGCTGTTGTTTGTTTTCGTGATGGGCAGGCAAATTGGATTCGAGCAGATCACCAAGAATGCGGTCGCGCAGTCTTCACGCGCCGAGCAGTTCGAAAAACTTCCGCCGGATCAGCAGGCCAAGCAAATCCAGATGTCGACCGCGTTTGCGCGGTATATTTCTTACAGTCTTCCCGTGGTGAACCTTATTGTTTTCGTGGTGATCGCAGCCGTGTTGATGGCTGCATTCAATTTTGGCGCCGGGGCCAGCGTACCCTATAAGACTTCGCTGGCGATCGTGGCTTATAGCAGCCTTCCGAGTATCATTGGCGCCGCGCTGGGAATCGTTTCCATGTTTGCTGGAGTGGATCCGGCTGGATTCAATGCACAAAATCCCGTGGCCACGAACCCGGCGCACTTTATGGATCCCGCGGGAAATAAATTCCTCTACGGCATGGCTTCGGCTCTGGACGTTTTCATCATTTGGAGTATCGTGCTGATGGGTATTGGTTTTGCGAGCAACAGCAAAGTGAAGCGGTCGACGGCAATCGCCATGGTCGCAGGGCTGTATCTATTCTACAAACTGGTCAGCGCGGGGCTGACTGCTGCGGTTTCGTAGAGTAAATATTAAGGGAAACGTCGTCGAGTATACGACGAGTCGGACGAGACCAGTTTGCCCGGAAGTATCCTTAAAAAGCAGAAATGGAGGCATCATGAAAACAATTCTTTGTTTATTCACACTGCTCGCGTTTACAGCCCTGCTGTTTGGGCAAGATAAGACAGACGCACCTAAGACCGAGCCGGCCAAGCCTGCGGCGGTGAGCGCGCCGTCGAGTAAGAATCCGGTATCCGACACGGTGAAAGACATACTGGCGCGCCAGAAGAATAATTTGACGGAGGCAGTAGATGAGATGCCGGCCGATAAGTTCGGCTACAGTCCAACGCCCGCGCAAATGACGTTTGGCCATTTGGTGATGCACATCACGATGTCCAATATCGAATTGTGCAGCAAGGCTGCGAACATGCCGCCTCCGCCGATGAAACATGCCCCTGAGACCGACAAAGAGAAGCTGCAGGCCGGGCTGGCAAAATCGTTTCTATTCTGTGAAGCTGCCTTGGGCAGAGTGGACGATTCGAAACTGGCAAACCCGGTTGTGCTATTTAACGGAAGGGACGGCACGGTAGCATCGGCGCTGATCGGCCTTACCAACGACTGGGCAGATCATTACAGCGCTGCTGCGATTTATCTGCGCTTGAATAGTTTGTTGCCGCCCACGGCGCAGGATAAGAAATAGCAGGTTTCACAATTTGCGGCGTGGACGCGGGCTCGCGCAAATCTCGATTGCGGGTGTTTCCGGTTTGACAGTGAGGGGAGACGTAGCAATCTACGTCTCACAGTATTTGTACTAAGTCGTGCGCGGCCGGCTGCGCGGGATATTGCGGGGCACGCCAGGAATCGAAGATTGATACCTGGTGCACACAGGAAACCGTGCAGTGCGGCGCGCAGGATTTCTCGCTGACATACTCGCGGCGAATGTCGTGCACGCTGTAATTTTCCAGCGGAATTCCAGGATAGCCACGCTGCTGGGAGCAGTAGTGCACAAGCCCGTCTTCGCAGATATATAGATAACGCGCGCCAGCGCGGCAGCGCCACTGGTTCGGCCTTCCTTGGGCGATGTTGTCCTGGAAGCCGTTGATGCGGGTGAAGCTGCTCTTCTCCATCGCCTTCATCTCGTGATAGACGCGTTTTTCTTCCTCGGCGAGCGGCTGCAGTTGTCCACTCCCGTCATGAATAATGCCAACGGTCGAACTGAAACCCAGTTGCAGGGCTCGTTTGCCGATAGTCAGCGCATCCTGCGGATTGCACACGCCGCCGCCCACCACGGAATTGATATTCACGTGAAAATCGGCATGCTCGGCCAGCAGTTCGAGCTTCTTGTCCAGAACCTTGAGGCTCTTTTTGGATACGTCATCCGGCGTGACGTTATCAATCGAGATTTGCAGCCATTCAAGTCCCGCGCGATTCAGCCGTTGAATGCGATCGGCAACGAGGAGATAGCCGTTGGTAATCAGCCCGGCAATCATGCCGCGCTTGCGAATACGGCGAACGATCTCGTCCAACTCAGGATGCAGCAGCGGCTCACCGCCGCTGATCGTGATCACCGATGTACCCAGCGCGGCCAATTTGTCCACCCGCTGGAACATGGTTTCGATGGGAACGGGTTTCGAGAAGTCGTCGTACTCGTTGCAATATTCACAAGCCAGGTTGCAGCGGCGAACGGGAATGATATGCGCCAGCAACGGATGGTCCGTGGACACGAAGGCGCGAGCAATCATGCCCGCTCCGCGAAGATTGCGGTGCAGCGCGAGCATGCGACGGCGCAGAGTTGTGAGACGGGCAGGCATGAAATTTGCGATATTTCTATTAGACCATATTGAGCCGCCGAGTTCGTGCATCAACCATCGATCAGGGATTTTCGAGGGTCAAACGGTTAGGTCATACGCTGGAGGACGGGGCGACTTCGCGCGTCCAAGCGCTCGGCGCAGGTTCTTGAGGTTCTAGGGCAACAGCTCGTGTCCGGCATCTTTCAAAGCTGCCAGACTGATTTCGGCGTATTCCTCATTTACGAGAAGATAGTCTGTGTCGAATGTGGAGATGGCGAAGATGGGCACGCCGCTCTGAGCGAGGGGATCGATGAACGACGCCAGAATCCCCACCTCCGAGAATGCAAACGGTCCTTCGAGCGTGAAGCAAATCCACTGACGTTTGGATTCAACTTCCGCGGGAAGATTATCAGCTAAGCACACGATCGACAGCTCATCCGCGGTCCGAGTCACCGAGGTAAACGGCCCGCGCCAGGCCCAATCGGGCACTGGGGCATTGGCCGGCAATCGGCAAACCGCAAATTGCCCAGGGATTCGGCTGAACCTGAGATGGATTCGCTTTCGAGATGCACTGTCGGCTTCACCTGAGATCGGGGGCATGCGGTGTTTGTCTTAGTCGATCATTATCGTCGAGCCGCGCTCGACTGGACGGCGGGGACCCCTCCTCCACTGCACAACTAAGACCTTGCGGCGGCTGCGTCAAATAAATTCAGGAACGCCAGCTTCTTTTCGGCAGGCAGGAACGATGCCTCGAAAGAATTGCGCGCCAGTTCGCGCAAGTGCTCATCGGTGAAACCGAACGAATCTTGAGCTAACTGATATTCCCGGCTTAGCGAAGTTCCGAACATTGCGGGATCATCAGTGTTGAGAGTAACCATTACCCCTTGATCAAAATAATTGCGTACTGGATGCTCGGCTATCGTGGCGCAAATACCGGTGCGCAGGTTGCTCGTAATGCAAACCTCCACTGGAATCTGACGGGTCGAAAGTGCTTCCACCAGTTCGGGATCTTGCGAGGCGGTAAAGCCGTGACCGATGCGCTCGGCCGGAAGATTTAGCGCGCCCCAAACTGATCCCGGTCCGGCGGTTTCGCCTGCGTGAGCCGTAAGTCGAAGGCCGTTTGCGGCGGCGTAGGCATAGACATCGCGAAACAATTCAGGAGCAGCCTGGCGCTCGTCGCCGCCGATGCCGAAACCGACCACGCTCGCGCTTCTATAGCGAGCGGTCAACTCGGCCACCTGCTGCGCCTTCTCCACTCCGAACTGGCGTACCGCATCGAAGATCCAGAGCAACGATACACCGAATTCGCGTTCCCCACGTTCGCGTCCGCGTTCGAGACCAGCGAAGATGGAATCAAAATCCTGCTTGCGCCACAAACAGACTCCAACCGAGACGTAGACTTCCGCATGCAGCACGTTTTCCGCTTTCAGCTTTTGCATCAATCGATAGGTGATGAGCTCGTAATCCTCGGGAGCCTGCAACTCCTCGGTTACGGATTTGAAGGCCATTAGAAACCCGGTGAAATCTTTATACCGGTAAAGCTGCTCAACTTCTGCGGCAGTGCCCCTTCGGCCGTGACGCTTCTTCAATTCGAGCAAAGTGTGAGGGTCGATCGAACCCTCGAGATGCAGGTGCAGCTCAGCTTTAGGCAGGGACAGGATGAAGAGGTTGGGCTGAGCACTCACACTTAGGATTGTAGATTCCAAACGGCAGATTTGCTAACACCCGAAAGGAGCAAGGCCCGATTTGTGAAATGCAATCCGATTTAGCGGGCCCTGACATGCTCAGGTCGGAAACCGAGGCCGAGGACCCGAGCCGGAATGCGTCGCAGAATCGGCCAGCGCTGCAGGAGCTTTAAAACCCACGGGGCCGAAAGAGTTTTGTCGCTGCCAAGAACTTTCCGGATCACATTGTTCTGGATCAGGATTTGGAACCGTTGCGTGGCTCGAGTCGGGAAACTCCT
>JBEKGG010000079.1:0-16155 GCA_050012915.1 Terriglobales bacterium
TTGCGGCGAGCGAAAACCGCTCCCAAGACGGAAGAGAAATATTCCTTCGGCGAGGTCGAAGTGAACCTGCGCAGCTGCCAGGTTTCGCGTAAGGGGCATGCGCTGGATTTTTCGTCGAAAGAATTCGAGCTTTTGAAGTATTTCCTGATTCATCCGGGCGAAACCCTGAGCCGCGACCGGCTGCTCGAGGACGTCTGGGGATACGATCGCTTCCCCACCACGCGAACCGTGGATGCGCACATCGTCCGTCTCCGGCAGAAGGTCGAACCTAAGCCGGAGGAACCTCGATTCATTCTGACCGTGCACGGCACGGGTTATAAGTTCGTCGGCTGAACCGTTTTTTGCGGAGAAGACAAAGTGGAAAAAGTTCTACAACTTCGAAGCCAGCATCGACAAAAGGTCGGCCCTGCCCTTGTCGATGACACGCTGCTTATCCGCGGGGCTCAATTGGGCGATACCGCTTCTTTCGAAGAATTGGTTCGCCAATACGACCGGGCCGTGCTCCGATTGGCGGTTCATCTGACCGGGTCGCAAGAAGACGGCCAGGATATTTATCAGGAAGCATTTCTGCGCGCCTACATCAACATCGGAAGCTTCCGGTTCGAATGCTCTTTCTACACCTGGATCTATCGCATTGTTACTAATCTGTGTCTCGATCACTTGCGCAAGCGATCGTCTCGCTATCGGGATGTGACTACCACCATTTCCCCTGACGGTGAAGAGGAACACGCGCTCGACCGGGTTCCCGATCAGCGAGCCGGAGCCAGTCCGGAGCGCAACATGGCCAGCCGCGAACTACGAGGCTACATCGTGCGCGCCATGCAAAGGCTTTCGCCGCGTGAGCGAGTTGTGTTCGAATTGAAGCATTACCACGGCCTGCGACTGCGAACCGTCGCCGGCATTCTGAATACCAGCGAAGGCACGATTAAAAACACACTGTTTCGCGCCACACATAAGTTGCGCACACAGCTAGCGGCCGTACGATAATCTCCGCCGGCTCTGCGGCCGTTCTCAGAGTTTTTTTGATTCTTTGCGGACTTGTGAAATCAAAAGCCTTTAATCTCAGAGTTCGCCGAGAAGGGCCGCGGAGTACGCGGAGAAATGCAGACATAGGCCGAATGTGGCTTCTTGACTCGAGCCCGGAAAGCTCTTAGGGCTTCGCCCTCTCCGTCACTTCATTCCCTAACTGAATATGGTAGATTGAAAATCTGTTGCGGACTTTTCTTTACTCTTCGGAATTGCCCCGCTTGCGGCGCGTCGAGCAGCGCGGTTGTGGTTTTACGCCCCAAGCCAGCGTGTTTCTGCTCACCGTGCTGGTAACCTTTAGCTTCGCTGAATCGGATTCGCACCCATCACCTCCTCCTCTGTCTCCGGATGTCATCGTACAAAAGCTGATGGCCGCGAATGTCCAGCGTTCCCAGGCCCTTCGCGGATACAGGGGCAAGCGCGTTTATCATTTGGATTATCGGGGTCTTTTTGGCTCGCATGATGCCGGAATGCAGGTGGAAGCCACTTACACCGCACCCGACCGGAAAGATTTCAAGATCATCTCTGAGACTGGCTCCAGATTGCTGATCAACCACGTGCTGTTAAAGCTGCTCGGCAGCGAGCAGGAAGCTCAGCAAGAGCAAAACCGAAAAGAGCTGGAAATCAGTCCGACAAATTACGACTTCTCGTTAGTCGGCATAGAACATAATTCAGACGGAGATTTCTATGTTCTTGCGGTAAAGCCCAAGGGCCCTAGCAGGTATCTCTATCAGGGAAAGATGTGGGTCGACGCCAAGGATTTCGCGGTTGCCCGCATGCAAGGTGAGCCCGCCCGGAATCCATCCCTCTGGGTCAGTCATACCGAAGTGGAATATCGTTGGACCAAGATTGGACAGTTCTGGCTTCCCGTCCAGAACCAATCCGAGACCCAAGTTCGCATGGGAGGCAAGGCCACTCTGACCATCGATTACTCCGACTATCAGATCACGGGTGTAAATCGGGCTGGTCCCCACAGTCCTGGCGAAACCTCGACTTTGCCAAATCCTGCCGCCGTATCCGCCGATCCGCACTGAATCGTCCGTAACTCCAAGCGACTGCTTGTGATGCGACACAAACATCTCCGACAAGCTCGAGTTATGAGACCCCGAGTTGGCGAGTTCGTTGGGTGCTTGCCGCACGTCAGAAAAATACTCAGAAGTTCATCAAAGCCGCTATCCGCGCTCGAAACGGGATAAAATGAGCCGCCCGCAGCCTGTGAGCTCCACTCCAATTCCGTAGCTGTAGCCCACGGCTTTATTTCAGAGGTATGCAAATGATCAGCAAGCGGTTCGGGCTAGTCCCGGCTCTCACAATTGTGGCTCTTGCGCTGGTTCTGACCCCGTTATTCACTCTCTCGGGTCAGAACTCCGGGATCGCAAACCGTTGGGACGCGGTGTCTGCCGGGCCGAGCTCGATTACCACGCCTCCGGGTGAATTTTCGCGCGCCCGCAAAGTCGCTTCTCCGGTGCTCTTTTCCAACTTCCAACGCCGAAGACTTCATACCGGAGTGCCAAAATCGAAAAAATCAAATGGCGGTCCGATCTTCTTCAATCCGGAGACCTACCTTTCCGGGGGCGTGTACGCCTTTTCTGTCGCGGTCGGCGATTTCAATGGAGACGGGAACGCTGATCTGGCAATAGTGAATGAGTGTTCTGAGAACAATTGTAATAGCGGCACAGTAAGCGTGTTACTGGGAAATGGCGATGGCACCTTTCAAGCTGCAAAAAGCTTCTCCTCCGGAGGATACGAAGCATTTGCGGTTGCAACTGCAGATGTGAACAAGGATGGGAAGGCTGATCTGATCGTGGCCAACGGTTGCCAAAGCACCAGCCAATGCGCGAATGGGGTGGTCGGCGTTCTGTTGGGCAACGGAGACGGGACCTTCCAGTCGGCGAAAACCTACGCGTCCGGCGGAGTTGTTGCCTCCTCAGTCGCGATTGCAGATGTGAATGGAGATGGAAACCCTGACCTGCTGGTGGCTAATCAGTGCCTCAACACCAACTGCACGAGCGGCGGAGTTAGCGTCCTGCTGGGCAACGGCAACGGGACCTTTCAGACGGCACAAAGCTACGCCACGGGAGGATTAACGGCGGTCTCGGTCGCAGTCGGCAATTTCAACTCGGGCAAGAATATTGATCTGGCCGTGGCCAACCAATGCCAAAGCTCTGGAACCTGCAACGGCAACGTTGGTATTTTGCTGGGCAACGGCAACGGAACGTTTCAATCTGTCCAGACCTATGCCTCGGGAGGGGCCACCGCCGTATCGGTCGCAACCGGTGATTTCAATGGGGACGGAGAAACTGATCTGGTGGTGGCGAACCAATGCCAAAGCGGCGGGAGCTGCAGCGCAGGCAATGTAGGAGTGCTGCTGGGAAACGGCAACGGGACGTTTCAGCATGCGAAGACTTATGCTTCCGGAGGAAATAATACGGCTGCGGTTGCAGTCGCAGCTCTCACGGCGAACGGGCCGACCGATTTAGTCTTGTCGAATCAATGTCAGATGAGCACCAACTGCAATGCAGGCAGCATAAGCGTGCTCATGGGAAATGGGGACGGGACTTTCAAATCGCCACAGAACTATATCTCCGACGGAGTCTTCTCCAATTCCGTGGGCGTAGGGAATTGGAACAGCGACGGAATGACAGACCTGGCAATAGTCAACCAGTGCCAGAGCACTACCAGTTGCAGCGGTGCTGTCACCATATTGCTGGGGAACGGCAACGGGACATTTCAGGTGCCGCCAACCTATGCATCAGGCGGTTATGACGCGGATTCGGTTGCCGTCGGCGATTTGAATGGGGATGGAAACGCTGACCTCGTGGTGGCAAATTTCTGCCAAAGCAACAACTGCAGCAAGGGAACGAATGGCGCCGTAAGCGTGTTCCTGGGGAACGGCGACGGAACGTTTCAGGCGGCACATGAATATGCCACCGGAGGTTTCGGATCGTCTTCGGTGGCGATTGGTGACTTCAACGGTGACGGGCATCCTGACGTAGCCGTCGCCGGCGAGTGCAGCACGAGTGCCTGCGATCGCGGCGGCACCGTCAGCATACTGTTGGGAAACGGCGACGGAACCCTTCAGCCAGCCAAGAACTATTCTTCTGGAGGTTACACCAGCCTTTCGGTTGCGATCGCTGACTTTAACAACGACGGGAATCTTGATCTTGCTATAGCAAATGAGTGCCAGAGCACCAGTTGCCAGAACGGCTCGGTAACCGTGCTTTTGGGCAATGGCAACGGAACCTTCCAGACAGCTCAGAGTTTTCCTTCGGCAGGATACGAGACGAATTTCGTAGCGACCGGCGATTTCAACGAAGACGGAAACCCCGATCTCGTTCTGACTAGCCAATGCCAGGACAGTACATGCACAAACGGTGGCGTCAGCGTCCTGCTGGGCAACGGTAACGGCACATTTCAGAGGGCACAGAGTTACAGCTCCAGTGGATTGGGAGCCAATTCAGTGGCTGTAGCAGACGTAAATGGAGATGGAAAACCTGATCTGGTTATATCCAATCTTTGCCAAAACTCGGACGATTGCACTACCGGATCCATCCAGACGCTGATCGGGGAAAAAAACGGGACTTTTTATCAGGGACACGGATACGCCTCCGGGGCACCGGGTACGTATTCCCTGGTGACCGCTGATTTCAATGGAGACGGTAACGTAGACATTGTCGTGGCAAATACCGGTATCACGTCAGCTTTGCTGGGCAATGGCGATGGGACCTTTCAGACTCCGTTGCTTTACTTCCCCGGTGGGATATTTGTTTCAACCGGCATTTTCACCGGAAACAACAAACCTGATGTCGTAGTCGCGGGCGGCTCGCTTTCAAGCGTTACCGTTCTGTTGAACGTGGTAGCGGGATACCGGTTTGCCACGACCACGATTCTTGCCTCTTCTCCAAATCCTTCAGCGGTCGATCAATCTGTTCTCTTCACTGCCACCATCGCGAATCAAATCGGTGGTTCGCCCACGGGAACTGTCACGTTCAAATCGGGCACAACAACTTTGGGCAAGGCGACCGTAAGCAACGGACAAGCCACGTTGAATTACGCTTTTACTTCGGAGGGCAGCAGTTCCATTGTGGCAGCGTATTCCGGCGACTCGACATTCTTGCCCAGCAGTTCGGCGCCGCTGAAACAGAAGGTGCAGAGAGCGCCGACAACCACGTTTCTCATCTCTTCACCCAACCCATCACAGTCTGGCCAGACTGTAACCTTCACAGCAACCGTTACCGGACAATTTGGTGGAACTCCAACCGGGACGGTCACATTCAAGGAAGGCGAGACTCAGTTGGCGCAAGTCCCTCTTACCGACGGCGTGGCGAAATACAAAACCTCCACCCTTGCCGAGGGCACCCACCATGTCAGAGCTAATTACAGCGGCGACTCGAATTACCAGTTCAGCCAGGGGTTCGTGACGCAGGTTGTACAATGAAACTCCAGCAAATTTGAAACGAAAGCTGGAGGAGCTTCTGCGACCAAGATCCGGAGGTCGGAGTTAAGTGTTTCGCTATCAGTATTTTGCGCGAACTCAAAGTCTATTTCTCACTTACCTGCGACTTAACCACTCTGCTTGTCCGGTAGTTACCAATGGGCACCATTTTGCCGCAGCAAAATCTGAGAAAGCGGCATCAAACCAGATATACTGTTAACACTTCCTGAGGAAGTGACTTCCTTTCCGAGAAAACGAATCCGATGTCAATAAAGACCAAAGCTGTAGTTCTTGCTTCTTCCGCGGTTGTGCTGCTGTTCATGGTGGTCGGCGGAATGGATGGCGTTCGCGCTTCCAGCAACGACGGTGCTTACCGCCAGCTCCAGGTGTATAGCGAAGTGCTGTCTCGCGTGCGCAGCGAATATGTGGAAGAACCCAACATCCCGGTCGTGACTGCCGGCGCTTTGCATGGACTGCTTGAGTCTCTGGACGCGAATTCCAGTTACCTCAGCGCGGCTGAGTACGCCGAATACAAGTCGCATCAAATCGAGGGGAAGGCCGACATCGGAGCTGCCGTCTCCAAACGATTTGGTTACGCTTCGGTCATCTCCGTCATCCCGGGTGGACCGGCCGACAAAGCCGGGCTCCAAGACACGGATATCATCGAAGCCATCGAGGGCAAGAGCACTCGCGAAATGTCAGTGGGCGAAGTTCGTAACCTGCTCTCCGGAGAGCCCGGCTCGAATTTAACTGTTTCCCTGGTCCGCGCCCGTCGCGCCGAGCCCCAGAAAGTCGTCATCACTCGTGAGGTCGTGAACATTCCGCCAGTGACCGACAAGATGGTGGAGGATGGCATTGCCGTAATCCAGGTGGATGCTTTCACCAAAGGCAAGTCTCAGGAAATCGCAAACAAAATTAAGTCGGTGCAGAAATCAGGAGCGAAGAAGATCATCCTGGACTTGCGAAATTCCGCTGAGGGCGACGAGACCGAAGGCATCGCTACCGCTAATCTTTTTCTGAATCACGGTACCATCACTTACCTTCAAGGTCAGAAGTATCCTCGCGAAGCTTTTAACGCGGATCCTTCGAAAGCAATTACCACTCTGCCGGTAGTTGTGCTGGTGAACAAAGGAACGGCGGGGCCGGCGGAAATCGTCGCAGCTGCCATTCTGGAAAACGCCCGCGGCGACGTTGTCGGCGACAAGACTTTCGGGGATGGTTCGATTCAGAAAACCATGGAACTCCCCGATGGGTCGGCTCTCATTTTGTCCATCGCCAAGTACTACACGCCCACGGGCAAAGCAATTCAGGATACCGCCGTAACGCCCAATGTGTTGGTCGCTGACTCCGACGATGATGGACCGGTGCCGGACGAGGACGAGAACGCCACTCCCTCGGACGACGCCACCAAGAAGGTCCAGCCTCCGCAACCGGATCAGCAAATGCAGAAGGCCATCGAAGTTTTGAAGAGCAGGGCAAGCTAGTCGAAGAGGATTTGGTACTGACAGGTTTGGAAGTCCATTTCACTCCCGACCCCGACCGCTGCAGCGGATTTGCAAGGCATCTACGATTACTTGAGAGAACACGAGCCTCATTTAGCCCGGCCTACCGTCCTTGAATCCGTGATTCTGTTAGCTCGCTTAAGAAGTTTCCCCTTCGTGGGCACAAGGGCCGCGAGGAAGGCACCCGCGAACTACCGCATCGACGGTTGCCACACATCATTGCCTACCGTGTGAAAGACGATGCGGTTGAAATCCTGCACATTTGGCACTCGGCGCAGGACAGGTAGAGCAGAACTCGTTGTGATCCCACTCTCAGCAAAATCTTGTCAAGCCCCCCAACATGCCTGATTCCCGGTAACCCACTGAATCTGTTAGTAAAATAAAGTTTAAAATTTGGCGGGTTTACCCCCCTGAACCTGTCACAATGGAATTAGAGAGTAACAAAAGCAAAATAATCCCTTCTCGGTAATCCCTAAAAGACTTGCCTTAAGCGTTCCGCCAGCTCTAGGGAGGCGTTCGCGATGATTCCATACACACCTACCTGCGGGTCAGTGAACCCGCTCGTGATTCAGTGAGAGGTCCACATGCTAAGAGTGCTGCACCACACGCCGCGGCTGGCGATCGCCTACAAGAATTTTGCCGCTGCCCAAAACGTAAGCCACATCGGTTTGGGAGTCAGCGCGACCCAGAACGCCAAGGCGCTCCGCGCGGCCGGTTACATTGTCGAAATCTGGCCGATTAATTCTTTCACCGACTTGCAGATCCTGATGAAGACCGAGCTTCAGTTGCGGACCCTCGCTCATCACGTCCCGCTGTCGCACTTGGTAATCAGCGCCCCATGGATTCCGACGTCCGACCTCGCCGTGCTGGCCTCACAAAATCCCGACCTCGAGATTGCCGTGGTGAGCCACAGTAATATCGGATTCCTGCAGGCCGACCCTCGCGCTATCGAACTACTGCGCCAGGGAGCGGAGCTGGCGCAAGGTTGTCCCAACTTCCATATTGGGTGCAACTCGCAGCGCTTCCAGACCTGGTGGCAGGCCACCTACGGCACCGCCATGACCTTGCTGCCGAATATGTATCCTATGGGACCTGCGCGAGCCCGGCCGATGTGGCAGCGAGGCACCCTGCGCATGGGATGTTTCTGCGCCATCCGTCCCTACAAGAATGTGCTCACCGCCGCGGCTGCTGCACTCGAAGTGGGACAGCGGCTGCGCGTCACCGACTTGGAATTCTGGATCTCAGGAGGCCGGCGCGAGGGCGGTGGTCAAACAATTTTCGCCGCCATTCAGCAGATGTATCTGAACGTCCCGCGCGCCACAGTGGTCGAGCGTAATTGGCAATCGTGGCCGCAATTCCTGGCCACGGTGGGATCGATGGACCTGCTGCTGCAGCCCTCGTACACCGAAGGCTTCAACATGGTAACCGCAGACGGCATCGCGCAAGGCGTGGCTTCAGTCGTTTCGGACGCGATCGCCTGGGCTCCGCGCAACTGGCAGGCTGCCACGGATGACGCCTGCGACATTGCAAACAAAGCCGTCGGACTGCTGCACGATCCCACGGCGGTACAGGAAGGCGTTACCGCGCTGAATGCCCACAATGCTTCCGCGTTGATACTGTGGAAAGACTTCCTTCAACTGTTTCCGTAATGAAGCCGTGGCTCTGCGGACGGAAGAGTTCGTCACTTGAAGTGGAGTGCGGCTTCGGTTTTCTTAGCGGCGCTCGGCTTCCACGTTTTAACTTTCGGCAAGCCATACTTCGGCTCGATCGCATGGCAGCCGGAATCGCAGTAAACACCACCCGCTGCGGATTCCGGCTCCGGCATGGGCGACGCCACGGCGAATTCGCGATCGGCTTCGAGTTCGCGTTCAACGCCGGCGATCAACTTTTCATTTTCCTGCGAAGTCAGCCACTTCTTGCTCAATAAATACTTTTCAAAGCGGGCAATGGGATCGCGTTTGCGCCAGTAGTCGAACAGCGGCTTCGGAACATAGTCTGCTGCGTCGTGAATGGCATGCCCTTTCATGCGCATCATTTTCGCCTCGATAAGCGTTGGGCCATTGCCGCGCCGCGCCCGTTCGCAAGCTTCGCGCGTGGCGTCATAAACCTGGCACGCGTCTGTGCCATCGATAATCACACCCGGAATTCCGTAGGCGATGGCGCGCTCAGCCAGATCCTTCACGCGGTACTGCATTTCCGACGGCGTGGAGTATGCCCAGAGATTGCTTTCCACGATAAGTACGAGCCCGAGGTCCTGCACCGCGGCGAAGTTGATGCCTTCGTAGGTCACGCCGGTAGACTGGCCCCCGTCCCCGATCCAGGTCAGAGCCGCAATGTTGCGTCCTTGCATGCGCGCACCGAGGGCCACGCCTGCCATGACTGGAATGAGATCACCGAGCATCGAGATTGGCGACACCATGTTGCGCTCGCCAATATCGCCAAAGTGCGAAGTACCGTCGCGGCCCTTGGTGGGCGAGCCC
This sequence comes from Terriglobales bacterium, assembly GCA_050012915.1. Lineage (GTDB taxonomy): Bacteria > Acidobacteriota > Terriglobia > Terriglobales > Acidobacteriaceae > JABDBE01. The sequence continues at coordinate 9,444 of JBEKGG010000079.1, forward strand.
GCCTTCGCCATGTACTGCATCATGGTATCCGCCGCTCGGAAGCCGCGCACCAGGAGCGCTCCCTGATTGCGGATCATGGGCGCGAACCAGTCATCTTTCTCGAGCGCGTAAGCAGAAGCGCAGGAGCAGGCTTCCTGGCCAAGGCCGAAGTAAACGCCGCCCACCACCTTCCCTTGCTTGTAAAGATTTTCGAGCGCGATCTCCATCCTTCGATTAAGCAGCATGTAGCGATAGATCTCGATGGCCTGCTGCTTGTTCAGATATTTGGATTCGCGAATCGGCGGAACTGGCGCGCTTAGATCGCCCTCGACTTCGTAACGAACCTCATCGCCTTCGCGCACTTGATGAACGCTGAAACTGGGTTTTTCCAGCCGATAGTCGGGTATGGTGTAGCTGCGTTGCGAGGAGTCCCGCGTATGCGGAGCATGCTGGCCCCGACCGTTTGAACCGGGCCGGAGGTGAGCTTTTGGAACTATTTTTTTCTTCGCCATGAGCTTGATGATGGTTCGCGATTGGGTCTCAGAAGAATCCTAACCCGGCGCGAGAAAATTGGCCAATACTCGGCGAGGGTACTCCAACCGAGATTAAACCCAGAACGTATCTTCTTCACCATGCAACTTGCGCAACTCAGATGGCGGGCGCATGGGCACGCCGACGGACCGCTCGAGAAGAGAATCCAGAGTTTCCAGCCACAGCATCTGGCTCTCAAACACTGTCCCAAAATTGCGCGAGATCGAATGCGCAACTTCTTGCGGCGATAGGTGGCGACCCAATTGCTTTTCCATCGAAGTCACGGGCTTCGAACTGATCCCACAGGGAACGATCAAGTCGAAGTAATCGAGATCGACTTTCACATTCAAGGCGAAGCCATGCGAAGTCACGCTACGCGAAATATGAATTCCGAGTGCGGCGATTTTTGCCTCGGCCGAATTATCAGGGTTGCTAGCTTCACTTCGCTGGACAGCCGAGGCAGTCCCCACGTGGGGATCGCCGACTTCTGGATTCGTCCAAACCCCAGTGAGTCCGCAAATGCGTTTCGTCGAAATCGCGAAATCCGCGCAGGTGCGGATCAGAACTTCTTCTAACCGCCGCACAAACTCCACCGCTCCGAGCGTCTTGCGTCTTCCATCCCTCGAGGCAAAGCCGCGCAGGTCAAAGATGGGATAACCCACCAACTGTCCCGGACCGTGAAAGGTCACGTCGCCCCCGCGATCGGTTTCGAAGACCTCTACAGCGCGGTTTGCAAGTTGCTCCGGCGAGGCAATCACATTGGCAGCTTTCGCGTTGCGCCCGAGGGTGATGACCGGCGTATGTTCCAACAACAGGAGAACGTCACCGATGAGGCCGTCTTTACGGAGCTGGACGAGCTTCTGCTGCAGCCGCAGGCCAGTAGCATAGTCGAGGGTGCCGAGTTGGAGCACGGAAATCAAGATCCCGCTGCGCCCTTTCAATGAGCCTGCGCAGGAACCTCAACACAAGCAGAACACGTGTGGGGTTCGGGCACTGGCTGACCTAGACGCGCCATTCCTTCGAGATGGAATGCGATGGCTTCTCGCATCTGACTCTCAACCTCCTCGCGAGTCGCCCCGGTCGCCGCGCAGCCATCCTGGTTGGGCGAATAAGCGGAGTAGCCGTTACGAGTTTTCTCAACGATGATCAAGTGTTTTTTCATTTCTTTAAGACTGCCTGTTTCAGAATACTATTGAAAGTGCCCGGAGCCAAAATCATCGTTTTGGTTTGCCAGGTACTGCGACCAGCCCCGCTTTTGCTGGATATTTGCATTGGCGATGGCTGCCAGCGAAGTCGGAGAAGCGTATAATCGGCTAGCCAGAAGTCCATCGGAAATTTTGGGTTCCAATCTCAATCTCAACTAAAACAAGAGGAGAAGCTATGTCCCACCATTATTCCGGTCCCGACTTTGGGTTCCCCCACGGGGACGCCCGCCTGGACTTCACCGATCTGTATGTTTTCCCGAAGCCTGGGGATGCTGGCAAGTCGATCCTGATTATGGACGTGCATCCGTCCGCTGGCGTGAACCCGCCAGGGCCCACGACCGCCGTCGCTTTCTCGCCCAAGGCGATTTATGAACTTAGAATTGACACCAACGGTGACGCCGTCGCCGATATCGGCTACCGGGTGCGATTCACATCCTCCGAGGACGGGGCGCAGAGCGCAACACTTCGCCGAGTTGAGGGCGCGCAGGCCGCTGCGACAGGCGACGACGGGCAAGTCATCGTCGAGGGGGCGCAGGTCTCGACCGGGCTGGAGACGCGGGTGACGGAAGCCGGTGACTACCGCTTCTTCGCTGGCTGGCGCAGCGATCCCTTTTTCTTCGACGTGCAGGGCGCCCTGAACAACCTGCAATTCACCGGTGAAGATTACTTCGCCGACAAGGACGTGTGCAGCATCGTGCTGGAAGTGCCCAACTCAGCCCTCGGTGCTAGAAAGATCGGCCTGTGGGCTCGCACGCTGGACGGCGCGAGCGGCAAATGGGTTCAGGCGGATCGCGGGGCGCGGACCAATCAAACTCCCTTCCTCGCGGGTGAGCAGAACGCCGCGTATCTGGCTGCGGAGCCAGCCGGCGACGCCAGTTTCATCCCCGTATTTGCTCACGCGCTGGAGCACAGCGGCGGGTATACGCCGGCGGAAGCAACGCGGGTCGCCGGGACCATGCTGCCGGATATTCTCCACTATGATCCCACTCGGCCGGCGTCCTACCCGGACAATGGCCGGGCACTTACCGACGATGTCGTAGATTTCTTCTTACCTCTCCTCACCAATGGAAAGGTGACTCAAGATAGGGTAGGCCCCCACAAAGATCTGCTCGCGGGATTCCCCTTCGTGGGCCCGCCGCACAAGGCCCGGGCGACGGAACTGGTTGCCGCTTAAGCGTGGCCCACCCGGTGTTCTCATGCAGCGGGTTGATAAAGGCGCGGCGCTTCTACTTGTCGCCACGCGTCCACAGTTTCCTTTGCGAAGTCTTGGTATCGTCGGGGGGGATGGCCAAGCAGCTTCGCTAGCGTCTCAATATCCCCGTCCTCCGCCACGAAACCGCGCTCTAAATAGCCTTGGAACATCATGCGGATGTCAAACGCTGACCAGGACGGTGCACTCTTCCGCATCTGTTCTTCAAAGGAGTCCAAGTCTTCTCCCGGATAGCCGATCTCTTTGCCAAGCAGCCCGCTCCAGATGGACGCCACTTCCTTGCCGCTCAAAATCTCCGGGCCATTCAGGTTGTAAGTTTTACCTAGGTGCCCATCGCTCGTCAGCGCGACGGCTGCAGCCTCGGCAATGTCACGCGTGTCAACCGCGGAAACACCAGGCGTCCCCAAGGGCATGGGATACATGCCGGTATTCATCAACGCGTCCTTCAGCGAAACGTCGTTCTGAAAGAAGTAATTCGGGCGAATGATGGTGAAAGGGAGATTGAACTCATGCAGAGCATTCTCGATCGCAAGCTTGGCGGCAAAGTGCGGAACGTCCTTGAACTCCTCTACCTTGAAAACAGAGTGATAGACGATCTGTTTGAGCTTGAGCTTTTTTGCCAGGTCATAGGCAATCAACCCCTGTGTCAGTTCGTCGGGAGCGACAGCATTCAACAGGTAGAGCTTGTCGATCCCATCGAGCGATTTACGGATCGCGACCGGGTCGAGCAGGTCTCCGAGAAATACCTCCACTCCTTCCGGCATCGTCGTCGATGCCTCCTGTTTTCGAACCAGAGCGCGGACGCTCACGTTCCGTTTAACCAGCTCCTTAATTACTTCGGACCCGACCTTGCCTGTACCACCTGTAACTAGAATCCGCATCGCAAAAGCTCCTTTGAGTTTTGTTTCCAGACGATTGCTGATTTACCCAGCCATTGTTGCGCATGGACTCAGAGGATGCTGTGCAATTCGACACACTTTTGCCGCATCGACTTACCGCGGCAGTGGTTCTGGCAAGTTGGCGATTGCGTATCCCATGACTGCCATGGCTGCCGCGTTCTCGCGAAGTTCCTGCGGAACGATCTTGTCCAGTGTGTCGGCTGCGGTGTGATGGTAATTGAAATAGGTTCGCGCATCCTGCAGGATGCCGAGTGTTGGAACTCCGGCCTTTGCCAGCGGCGCAATGTCGGCGCCCGGAGCGCGCTCGGTTAACCGGATCAGGTTCGCTCCGAAAGATTGCAGGACATCCTGCACCGGCTTCAACAGTGGCAGAGCTTTCGGATTGACCTTCGCTTCGAATCCCAGAGGATGGGCCGCGCCCGTGTCGCTCTCAATGGCAGCCACGTGATTCACGAGTTCGGCCGCGTAATCCTTGGCATAAGCGTCGTGCCCGCGCCCGCCGTTTTCCTCGTCCATCCAGGCAACCACGCGGATGGTTCGTTTGGGATGCAGATGCAGCCTCTGCACCAGTTCCGCGGCTTCCATGGCGACCGCGACGCCGGCAGCATCATCGATCGCGCCGGTTCCCAGGTCCCAGGAATCGAGATGGCCGGAGACGATGACCACCTGTTCGGGATGCTCCGAGCCTTTGAGATCCGCGATCACGTTGTAGCTCAGTACATCCGCTGCAGTTTGAGAAGTCAGAGTGAGGCGCATGCGAACCTTGCCCTGCGCCGCGAGCCGCGCTATGAGAGCCGCGTCCTCGCTGGTGACGGCGCCGGCTGGAATGCCGGCAGCAGCGCTCCATCCCGTATGCGGCAGACGATAATCCGCATTTCCGACCGAACGCACGAGCGACGCGACCGCGCCCAACTCAGCTGCGGCTTTTGCGCCTCCCCCGCGGTACGCCACGGCTTCGCCGTAAGCTTCGCCAGCAAAGCCGTTGGCCGCTTTCTGCTTATCGAACGGAACGTTGAACAGCACAATCTTTCCCGCCACTTTCTCGCGGCCCAAAGCTTTCAGCTCGTCGAAGCTGCTGACCACGACGACGTCGGCGGTGATGCCATCGGCGGGGGTTGGCGTGTTTCCACCTAGCGCGGTCAGCACAATCTTCTGGCTGGTTCCCGGCGCCTGCCCCGGATACTCTACCAACTCAGCCGTCTCGGCTCCGCGCAGCCAGTGCGGGACCTTGACTTCCTCAAGACGGACCTCAAGTCCGAGCTTACGCAACTCGCCGGCGACATACTGCACCGCCGCTGCCGCCTGCAGGGAGCCAATGCCGCGCGGCCCAATGTTGTCGGAAAGGTGTGCGACCTGCCGATAGGCGTAGTCGTCGGAGAGAGCGGCATCGCGCAACTCAGAAAGCTCGCCGCTTGGCTGCGGCGAATCAGGACTCTCGACCTGAACCGCAGTATCGTGCGCGACGCGGCTGGATTCGAAAGTTTCTGGCTCACAGTACAGGACGGTTGTGGCAGTCAATACCAGTATGGCGGTGATGTGAAGGCGCATGTTGATGGTAAGTGTATCCAGATGTCTTGCTGACGGGAAGTCCTTGACCGTCAGACCAAAAAAAAGCGGCCCCATTGCTGGGGCCACAGTTCAAAAGAGGCAAAAGGTAGGAAGTGTCAGGAAAGGCGATGCAAAGGACCGATCCGCCTGGCGGACCGGCTAAGAGTGAGAAGTCGAGAACGGAGAGTGAAGGTCAAGCGCGGCCTCTTTTCTTATGATGGAGAGGAGCACTTGCCCGGCCAAAATTAGCATTGCAGAGCCAAAAAGGGCGCCGACCGGCAAACCATTGACAACGTGAAGCTTACTAGTCGTCCTGATCTCACCGGTCAGACTGCATCCCCAAGTTGCCCGGGGCAAAACAATGCACAATCCTGCACATTGGCTGCAGGACACTACTTCGGTCAAGGGAAATAAGACAGGTCGCGGCTATGAACTGCCCGCGACCGTTCGCAGCTTGCCCGGCAGGAAGTGATACGGCGGCCAGGGCCCGCTAAGGACCAACTCACAGTTCTTTAGTTGTTTGGCGGCGGAGCTATAACGATTCTGATACTTCTCCACTGACTTTGAATCAATCAGGTGGGCGATGTCGATCATCATCCCGTCGGTATTTACTCTTTTGCAACTGATTTCTTCTTCAAGGGGATTGAACATCTTGTGGACTTGGACCGCTAAGCCGCGCGCCTTGGTCTGTCGCTCACGGTCTTTGGAGGCCTTTTCCCGCAGTTTGATCAAATAGTCGCCGCCCACGGTGTCCGGAAGGACGACGTCGGCCATAGCGGCTCGCAGGGAACCGTCTCTGACCAATACTTTCAGGTGCATCTCGGCTTTGCCGCGCAGGCGAGCAACGCTCGTCCCAAAGGCACGGCGGTTAGTCCGAACCGCTTGCCGGAGGGCTTCATCGCTGTCGAAAATGGTTCCGAAACGGAACGGAAGGACGGTGCCGTGCCTGAAACAGACACTAACTACCCGCGCGTGTTCCAGAACGGTCTTGTCTTCTAACTTGTCGCCGCCTTCGGCTGCGCGGTCGTACTCGCTGACTACCACAGCAAATTCGCCGCTGGGATAGCTCAGGACTGGGGCTCCATTCACACCTTGAATTCCCTCAAGGACGAAGGGGCGCCGCGTGCGTACTCCATTGTTTAGGCTCTGTTGCTCAGTGAGGCAATAAGCGTACCACGCCATAAAAGGTTTCTCCGAACCTGGTCCGAGGCAGTAGTATCCACCTCGTGACGAGACAGTTGGTTACGGCTCTTGAACCTGGAAGAAAGGGCGGTACCACGATTGGATCGGACGCTTACCACCGCGTCCTAAGTAACATATTACTTCAGTACTCAGAAAAT
>JBEKGG010000080.1:0-16055 GCA_050012915.1 Terriglobales bacterium
CAAGGGCTTCCAAGGCAGGATCCCTGCACTGCGACCGCTCCCGTCCCTACACGAGCGTGAGCTTGGCTGGGGTTAGAATGTAGCCAGAGGTCCTTTCCGTGCCGACGCTTCGCGATATTGTTTATTCGCAGGTTCGCGAAGGCGAGCTTTACGAGAAACTGGATCGCGATCGCGTGCGCTGTTATGCGTGCGGGCATTGTTGTCCGATTGCCGAGGGACAGCCGGGCGTTTGCAAAGTGCGTTACAACCGCGGCGGCACTTTGTATGTGCCTTGGGGATATGTCGGCGGGGTGCAGTGCGATCCGATTGAGAAGAAGCCGTTTTTTCATGCGTACCCGGGCGCCCTGGCTTACAGTTTTGGCATGCTGGGATGCGACTTGCACTGTGGTTACTGCCAGAATTGGGTCACGTCGCAGGCGTTGCGCGATCCCGATGCGGTTTCGCCGCCGCTTGAAGCGTCACCGGAAGCGCTGGTGCGCGATGCGCTTCGCCAGGGCGCGAAGGTTCTGGTCAGCACCTATAACGAGCCGCTGATCACTAGCGAGTGGGCGGTCGCGGTATTCAAAGAGGCGCGGGCTGCGGGTTTGATCACGGGATTTGTTTCGAATGGCAACGGCACGCCGCAGGTGCTGGAATATCTGCATCCGTGGATCGATCTGTACAAAGTCGATCTTAAGAGTTTCGACGATCGCCATTATCACGAACTGGGCGGACGCATTGGGCCAATTCTCGAAACCATTCGCAGCCTGCATAAGATGGGCGTTTGGCTGGAGATTGTGACGTTGTTAATCCCCGGCTTCAACGATTCTGAAAAAGAGTTGCGGGGATTGACGGAGTTTCTCGCCGGGGTTTCGCCCGAAATTCCGTGGCACGTGACCGCATTTCACAAAGATTACAAAATGGAAGATCCCGATAACACGCGGCCTGGCGATTTGCTGCGGGCGGTAGAAATCGGGAATCAGGCGGGCCTGCGCTACGTTTACGCGGGAAACTTGCCGGGCATGGTGGGCGACCACGAAAACACAAAGTGCCACAACTGCGGCGACACGCTGATCAGTCGCCACGGTTACTACGTAGAGGAGTATCGGGTGGCTGCAGACGGCCGCTGTCCGTCCTGCAAGGCTGCGATTCCGGGCCGCTGGTCGGCGAAATTCGAGGGGCAGATCACCGACCGTCCTTTCTTGCCGCAGCGGGGCTCGCGTTTGGTTACAATCCTCAATAACTGATCGTTCCATATAGTGACATTCAATTTCCAATTGTCATTTCGAGCCCAGCGGGATGATCCGCGAATGCGGATGATTTCGCGGAATGCGAGGCACGCGCGCAAACTGCGAATCGCATTCGTCCTCGGACTGCTGTTGACCGCAGCCGCATGTTCGCCTCGCGACTTTCTCACGCGGCGGCTGGCGTCGGATTTGATTGCCAGCTCCGAGACGTTTAAAAGCACGCAGCAATTCTTTCTGCGGACAGGTGTGGTTTCGAATAAAGATTATGTGTCTCCGGAATATCTCGTGTTGCAGCGGCGCGGGTGGATTACAGGTTCGTCCAGCCCTTGCTCGGCGGACGTCGCGCCTCCACCTTGCTGGGAGGTTGCGCTGACTCCAATTGGTGTTGAGACCTTTCACGATCTGATTCCCGGCGGCGAAACCGAGTCGCGCTACTTCAGCGTGCCCGTGGCTCGGAGACAACTGACGGGAATTTCAGGTATCAGCAAAGAGGGTAATGCTGCCGACGTGGACTTTCTATGGAAGTGGGTTCCGCTGAATGAGGTGGGAGGCGCGCTTTATGCGGGCGGTGTGCAATATAAATCTACGGTTGCGTTTCGGCGGTACGACGATGGTTGGCGAATCATTGAGAGCAGCGCGCCCAAGAGCAATCAGGGTCTTGATGATGCTTTGAAGAATGCAGAACCTGCGCCATGAAGAAAGATTAAGGTGTTGGTTGCGTGCGGCTCGCCGGTCCGGACCTTACTGCAGGCCCGATTGGGTGAGCTTCACCGCGCAATAGGGATTTGCAGTTCCTCCTGAAACATTGCACTTCTGGCCGTTCACCGATCCCGGCGCCAGGGTCGAGAAATAAATATTGTCTCCCCCGTTTGACAATTGGTTGTCGATCACGATTCCGCTGGTTCCCCCGGAAGCAATGGGAGCGATCACACAACTTGATGTCGGTGTGCCCGTGCAGTTCGGTGTCGACAGCGAACTTGTAATTGTGGAACTCTCCAGAAAGCCGTCGGTCGAGCCCACGCCGAAGAACATTCGATCCGTCGTGCCGTCGTAAAATTCGGTCAGTGGCGAACACGCATCGCCTAGGGTGCTGTTTACCACGAAGCTCGACGAGCCGGTGCTGGTGACAAGATTATCCGCGAATGGAAAGAAATACATTCGTGGATTCGACGGGATCAGCGGTTTCGATGTCGTCCCTGACACGAATCCGCACGCCATTACATGCCCCGAGGCTGATCCGTTTGACCAGAACGCATTATCAAACGTCCCCGCGTGAACGTTACCCGTCGTGCAATCCCCGTCGCCGCTCCCCGACCCCAGGTCCACGGTGTTCGATGTTGTGGCCGTGGACGAACTGGTGAAGTTTGCCGGGAGTTGGGTAATTGCCCCGCCGATTCCCTCGACCTCGCTGCACCCGGTAAACACGAACACCTGGTCGGTGGTGGGATTCGCGACATCGTTTACCACATCCGGCGGATCGACAACCCCCGTCCCTGGTCCGTTGCCTATCCATCCGATAGCGACCCGCGCGGAGTAGGTGCCGCCAGGATTGTTCAGACTCACTGCGTACAGATAGCCCTCGCCGTCTCCGAGAAAAAGTCTGCCCGAGTTCGTATCTTCAATCGGAGCGGTCAGAATCGAATCGGTCTGGGTCGAGACCGTGACCGGCCAGCCCCCAGTAGTGACCAGAGCCGGCGCACCGCCGCCGAAGACCGGCGTGATTTTGTATAGCACTCCGTTGTCGGCGCCTACGTAGGCCGCATCCGCGCTGTAGTCCACCCATGGCGAGGAATTCGAATTGGTTGCGGCGGTCTCAATGGTGAGCGTCGTCATGCAGCCGGGTGTCGTCGGCGTGGTGCACGTAGTTGGCGTCAGCGGACTCAACACCGTTCCCGACTGCGACGGCGGCGTCGGAATCGGATTCGGCAACGCCAGAACGTGGAAGTACGAACCCGTGCTTGTGCTTTCCACGAATGCCACCTTCGTCCCGTCGACCGACAGTTCGGGCGACGTTTTGATCTGTCCTCCCGTCTGGGTCACGGTGTTGTAAGCAAATGCTACCCAAGGCGATCCGCTGTTGCACTGCGGAACTGCCGACGTGTACAGATTGTTTATCCCGACCAGGTTGGCCTGGGTTCCCGTGGTCACGGTCAGCCCAAACACAGCGTAATCGGACTCGCAATTCTCCTTGCCTATGCCAAACTGATATTTCGCGGGATATTGGTTTTGTGGCACGTATCCGTTTTCCAGCGAAACCGACCAGTCGATCTTCATCCGGCGGCGGCGGCGCAGCCCTGTTGCGCGTCCGTTTTCCACTGCCGCTTGCCGCATCACCAGGTTGTGAATAAGCCTGGGGTCGCGGACCCTGGCCGCCAGCACGTCCTCGGGTTGCGTGCCCGGCATCAACAAGTGCCCCGAACTCCAGTCCTGCGAATACCCGAGGCGCGACAGTTCGTCGATAACCTCCGATGGTGAGGCCTTCTCCGCGCTGACCTGCGCCGAAACCGGAAGGCCAAGCAAGAGCAATCCAGCCAACCCACAGAACAAACGGAATGCGCACCCTCGCATCGTATCTCTCCTCAAAGTTTCATAAGGGAAGCCGCCGTAGCAGACCTTCCCCCGCGCCGCCCCGTAGGAGCGCGCTCTCCGAACATACATTTCTAATGATGAAGGCCCAGCTCAGAACCACACAGAAAAAAGGGAAATCCGAGATGACATCAGTAACATCCACCCGGTGCGGCGAGTGCCAGAGAGTGGCGGCGCCTCTCCAAGGGGCTCAGCTATGCTCTTGCAGTTTGGCAAGCTCGCTGCGGATTTCTTCTAACCGATCCTGCCTGCGGAAATGGTCTGCCTTGGCTGCAACGCTGGGGTTCGTCTGTCGCCAATACAGTTCGTTGGCGTAATGGATGAAGTCCATCTCTTCCAGCAAGGCGGCCATCCTCGCTTTCCTCGTGGTTTCGGGGTCCATCGTCGGTCAGTAACAGGTTCAGCTCACGGCATTACTCGCGGTGACTATCGAATCTTTTTGGGGGTGTTTTCAGCGCAAACATGGGAAGTAAACTCCTTGTCGCGCTGCAACTCGAAGCTGCGCAGCATTTCGTCGAAAGTTTTGCCGGTAGGCGCTCCAGAAGATCTGAATCGCCAGTCACATTCAGAGCAACCAAAGCCTCGAAAACGCTCTTTCTCAATCCATACCAGCTTCCGGCTCATATGTGCCTCCCTCGCCGCATACCGACGAGTATCCGCTTACTGCCAAGTAGCGAAAGTTTCCAGTACGCCATCTGGCCTCTCCTTTCGCAGTGGAGCGTGGCCTGATCGCTTGCATTAATTCTTCGAGCAGTCAGCGCGCGGTCGAAGATGATAAAAGGATGGGCCAGTCTAAATATGCCAATTTTGATTTGTCTGTCGGTCATCCGACGTAGATAAACCTTCTTGTTTGGACGCACGCCCGATTGCAGGGCTCGTTGAAAATGCGGAATTATCCGGATATTTTTGGCTAGCGTTTTGGGTCCAAAGCCCTGCTCTGCCTCGCTGTGCGCGCTCGCCGCTACGTGCCCTTGGCTGGAATGTACTTTATTGCTCAGACTCGGATTTGAGGACGAGATACCTTTGTCAAGTCGCGAAAAGGAATTCAGTTATGGCCCAGACCCTGGGAGATGACGGTTGGCAATCCATCGCAGAACACTTCAGCAAAGAAATGGACTCGGCGAAGCTAATGATTCTGGTCGAGCAGCTTAGCTACGCGCTAGATGGGGAGCGCAAACAGAAACATCAGTGGGCAGCTGCATCGAAGGGAAATGACTCAAGATTTTTTCCCGGCGATTAGGCGGAACGCGCCACAAGAAGGATGGTTTATGAAAGATAAAAATCTCCCAGGCGTGCGTTCTGGCGAGCGGACGAATCCTGAAGGCAAACCAGTCAGCAGTCTCATACTTTTATCGCTTCCCGATAGCGACTACAGTTCACTTCGTCCTCATCTCGAATACGTCAGCTTGCCAAATCATCTGGTCCTACACGAGCCGGGCAGAAAACTAGAATTTGCGTACTTTCCGAATCGCGGTTTGATTTCTCTCGTAGTCGTAATGAAAGATGGCAGAACTGCCGAAGCCGGCATAGTTGGGCATGAGGGCTTTACGGGAACATTGGCAGCGGTTGGCCTAAGCAGGAGCCCGCTTCAAGCGATCGTGCAAATTACGGGGGACGGATTTCGGATCGAGGTCGGAGCGCTGCAGAACACGTTGGAATCCGCTCCCCACCTGCAATCGATGTTGAACCGCTATGCCGTAGTCAGGGGTATGCAGATTGCACAAACGGCAGCATGTAATCGGCTGCACGATATTGGGCAGCGCCTTGCGAGGTGGCTGCTAATGACTCAGGACAGAGTAGATTCAGGTTCGCTGCCCATCACTCATGATTTTCTCGCAACTATGCTAGGTACGGATAGACCGACGGTAAGCGTCGCAGCCGGCGCTCTGCAGAAGAAAAAGCTCATTGAGTACGTCCGCGGCTCAGTGGAAATTGTAAACCGCAAGAAACTTGAAAACTCCGCCTGCGAATGCTACGGGGTTATCCGCCAGTATGATGGCGAACTTGGCTTGAAAATCCCGAGGTAAAGATTCCCCCTTGCGCTTCTTGGAATGGCAGTAGAACGATTTTGTTGGCAGTCTGAAACGTAGGGGAGCCACTCTTCTGCGGATTATGTTCTTACCTTCCTGTGGGTTTCGCGGTGGCGCTGGCCAGCTTTACGTTGCGATTCGATGCCTGGTAGTGGGCGATGCCGGTGTAGAGGGCCTCGGCGATTTGCTGGCGATAGCTTGAGCTTTGCAGGTTGTTCTCGTCGGTGGGACTGCTGACGAAGGAAACTTCCGCCAGAATCGCGGGCATAGACGTTCCCGTCAGAACGACGTAATGCGCTTCCTTCACTCCGCGATTGGGAAGGCCGGGATTGTTTGCGGACAACATCGCATACAACGACCGTTGGACGCTGATCGCGACCCGTCGCGACTCATGAACTTTTTCGCGGATATCGACATTCGTCCAGTCGACCGTCTTCAGGTCGGCGGCTGCGGCTTCGTCGGCTTCTTCGGTCCTCGCTTTCACCGATGAGTAGGTGTTGGTGTAATAAGTCTCCACGCCACGGGCGGAAGGAAAGTCGCTGTAATTGGCGTGCACGGAAACGAACAGGCCAGCTTGCGCGAGGTTCGCAATTTCGGCGCGCTTTTCCAGCGGGAGATAGCTGTCGTCTTTGCGGGTGTAGATGACTTCGGCTCCGAGGCGATTCTCGATCAGTTGGCCGAGGCGTTCCACAATGTCGAGCGTCAGATCTTTTTCCAACAGGCCTTTGCGGCCGACGGTTCCCAAATCCCAACCACCGTGACCGGCATCAAGCACGATGCGAAGTTTCTGCGGCGAGACGGCAGTATGAGCCGGAGCGCTGAGCGCGGTTAAAGAGGCTGCCGATTGTTTTTCATTTGTGACCGCTGCTGTGGGGCTCGACGGATTCGGCTTCGACGAAGGCGCAATCGAGTCGATCGGTTTCTGATTCGCGGTGACTTGATTTGCCGCAGCTTGATCTGTCGACGCAGGTTTTGCGGGGGCGAAAAGATCAATCTTGGCACGTGCGCTGGGCTTGGTTCCAAGCTTACGCACTTCGACGACCAGGCGGTAGGGATTCGGTTCGAGGCTCACCGAAAAATCCGATGGGGCGACGGTTTCGAGCACGACTCGAGTGACTCCCGCCATCGGCTGAGCCACGCGAATGCGTTCGAGCAGCGCGTCGTTTACCGGAATGGTGTGATTGGTCAGCCCGGCAGCGAGCGTAGTATCGTGCAGGTCGAAATAAATTCGCTCCGGGTGAGGAAGCCGGTGAGCTTCGTACTGGACCTGGTCCTGCATGTCGATCACTACGGTGCTGGATTCAGCCGACGACCAATGCCGGATGCCGGTTATTTGCGGCAATACGCCGGCTGCTTCGGAAGTTGTCGGCGAAACATCGCTCTCGTCGTCGTTGCTGGTATCGGTTTCTGTAGTTGGTTCTACCACCGCGGACGTGGCAGGCGTCGTGATTGTCGTGGGCGGCACGATTGGCGCTGCTGGCGTAGGCAACGACGCGCTTGCTTTCACCGAGCGCGCAGTGTGGCCGAGCTTCCACCACACTCCCGCGCCCAGAGCCACTGCGATCAAAACGACCGCAGCCACGACCGCAAAGCCGGGCGGCGGGGACTTGAGTCTTTCAGGTTCTACGGGAACTTGTTCGGGGATGGCAACGATGTTCGATTTCGAATCTTCGGCCGAAGCTAATTCTGCGCTGCTAACGGCAATCTCGGGCGCGGGACTGTGCCTGGATTCGTCCGATGGAAGTTCGGCTTCGACCTTCGCAATCTCGGGCGCAGGCGCAATCGCAGGAATCGGTTCGGGCTCGACTGTTGCCGGCGGAACGACGCGCCGCGAAATCTCGCGCAGGCGATCTTCCTCTTCCGGCTTCATCGCGGAAAGAATCAGCTCGGCCAGCAGACCAAGGCTGCGAACGTCGCTGTCGTTGAATCCGTAAGGCTCGTTGGAGAATGCCTCGATCAAACCAATTACATTTTCTTTTGCCGAGAGCGGCACGGCGAGCATGGAGCGGACGCCGAGCCGCCGGCAGGCCTGCAGGTTTACACGCGGGTCGGCGTCGGCATCGTCGCAGCGAACAATGCGCCCCGAGACCAGGCACTCTCCGGAAAATCCTGAGTTAGGATCGAGACGAATACCCGCGTCGGGCGCGATGGTTCCCGCAGAAGCGCGGCAAACGATGGCATCGCCTTCGGCCCACGCGATGGCTACTCCGTCGGCGCCGGTGATTGCGAGAGCGCGCTCCGCGACCAGTTGCAGCACTTCGTCGAGGAGGAAATGTTCGACCTGCCAATCATCCTCTGCGCTGGAGCGGCCGCCATCGCCCGTCTGCACCCGGCGTTTGCGTACTTGATCGTGCAGCGCGGCAAAAGCGAGGAGCGCCTGCAAAGCTTCGTGGCCCATGCTGTCGGTCGGGGATGGAGTTGGCGGGGAGAGTTCGGGAACAGGCGCGGTCTCTTCTTTCAACAGTTCCAGTCCCGCATTGTTCAGACTCGCACTCATGAAAGTGGCGGAAAACTTTTCGGACAGCCAGTCTTAGCCGTTCGGCCTGTAGAGACGTAGCCAACCACGTCTCCACAGCCAATCTAGGGGGAGAAATAGTTCTTCAACTTAATCTAATTTGCGTCGCGCAGATGGTCTCTGCGTGTCCCCTTGCCTTCGGCCGAGGCATTACTCGTAAGTTACAAGGGTTTGGCGCGAATCGCAATATTTTCGAACACACGAAGGTAAGGATGCGGGCCATGCTCTTTGGTAAGCGCTCAAACCGTTCCAATTCATAGCTTTCCGAAAATCGTTGCGCGCCTTCTGAATTCAGCATATCCTTAGCTTTCGGAAGGACTTACAGGTTGTGGCAGGTGAGTGAAGTGAAAAAGAAGTCGGGTTGGTTGTGGCCTCTGGGCGTAGTTGCGACAGGGCTGGGAGCCGCAGGAGTCGTGATCTTTCGCGGCTGCTGGCACAGCAAGATGAGTTGGCCGGTTCGCTCTCAGGATCACTCTTATCAGGTCTGCCTGGGTTGTGGCATCAAGCGCTTGTTTGATGAACAGGCATTCCGCGCGTACGGACCGTATAGTTACGATCTCAATCGACTGATCGCGCAGGACCGGGCTCGCGGCGGAGAGGTTCATCCCGAGACCGAGCCCGCTATCGATCGCACAGCTTCATGACCGTGAGTTTCCGGGAGCGGAACCACCACGGTTACTGAGGCGCCGCTGGGGTAAGGCTAAGATTTAGTTATGGACGCGCGGTCGAATCTGGTCGATTCTCAGGGAGCGGGGATTGTCGGTGCCGCTCGAAACCGGACGCGGCCTTACCGTCAGAAGATTCGTAGCCTGTCGCACGTCAATCTGGATACTGCAAGCGGAGCCATCCTGCGGGATCTCAGCGAATTTGGGATCGCGATGCAAACCGTTTCTCCCCTGACTCTTGACCAGCAAGTTCGGCTGCGCTTTGAGTTGGCGGCCCCGCACGTGCGTATTGAAGCCGCTGGCCGGATTGCCTGGACCGATTCCTTTGGACAAGCGGGAGTGCAGTTCGTGGGTCTGCCTGAGCGTGCGCAACGGTTGCTGAAAGAATGGATTTTTGTGCAGGTTCTTTCGAATGCTTATTTGTTCGCGCCGAGCGAGTCGGTCGCGGTCGAAGGGAACCGTGCCGAGGGTGCCACGGAGTTGCTGTTTTCCACGTCACCACGGCCTGCGATCCGGCTGGAACCTGCGATGGTTGCGCCCACGCCGCCGGATGTTCCGGAGCGCGTGCGGCTGCAGTGGTGCCCGATTCCAATTTCGCTGCGCGCGTTCGCGAAAATGCTGGACGCCCTGATTCTCGTCTGCGCAGTTCTGCTGTTTGCCGTCATGTCCATGGTCATGACCGATGTTCTTCCCACATGGCTGATCACGATACCCCTTGCCATTGCCGTCGCGGGTATCTTCGGAGCAATCTACTGGTTCTTATTCGCCTTCTGGTTCAGCAGCACGCCCGGAGAACACCTGGCCCGGATGGTGTGCCTCGAGTCGATTGGAATGCGCAATGAGGAAGATCAGGCCAGATTCCGGTAGTGTCCGCACCAGCCGTAGATTGGCCAGCCTTTCTTGGTTCTGCCCAATAGAAGAAGAAGAAGAAGAAGTCGCTCCGCTGCGTCCTTTGTAAGGATGTGCGCCTCTCAAATCAAGGGCGATGGTGATGCAATGGCACAAGCCAACGACCAACGACCAAGGACCAAAGACTTTTCAATGCGACAGATACTGCTGGGCCAGCCAGAGTTGCAAGTCGCGCTTTTCGGTTGGGCTCATCTGCAAGAAGCGAATTCCCACGTTGCCCAGTTTGTCGATCCAGGCAACTTCGCCTTGAACTTTTAGCTGAATCTTGCTCTCAGGAAGTTGAAAACTGACGCGCACCGGACCGCGGAAAGCAATGGGGCGCGGCAGACGAATACCAACGCCGCCCTGGCTGAGGTTCATCAGATGGGCTTCGACCTTTTTCTTCGATCCGCAGCCCAGGCATACTGGCAAGTCCATGGAGTGGCGATTGTAGCGTAGCCGGCCGTCGAGGATCATATTGCGCGCCGCGGAAAGGGTGCGCACTGCTTGCTCCACGGAGATCGGCTTTTTAAAAGCGAAGGTCGCACCGGTATCCTGCAAATTTGTGTGTCCGTTGGAGCCGCTTACAATGACAAGCGGCACCGCGTTCAGTCCAGTTCCAAGGCCGCGCAGAAAACTGGTTGTCCCATCCAGATCGCAGTCCACAATTAAGGCGTCGATTTTTGATTTGGCCAATTTAGCGCGAGCCTTCACCGGTTCGGGTTCAACATCCACGCCGATGTGCAAGCCGCCGAGGATGCACTCCAATACACTGACTTCAGCCCAATCGCGAGAGACCACCATAGACGAGAGTGTCATATCGCAACTGTAGTCGGGTGCGTAACCCGGCCACAGATAACGAAGGTAATGACGGGACAGGCTTCAGGCTCTAGGCTCAAGTGCGACACCGCCGTAAGCCTGAAGCCTGCCTGAAGCGTGAGCCATCAGGCCCTTGCTGATTGTTCCTGTGTGCGGTACCAATCGACGGTGCGGCGCAATCCCTCCTCGAAGTTTACTTGCGGATTGTATCCCAGATGTTTTTCTGCCCGCGACAGATCAGCGAGTGAGTGTTTGACATCTCCCGCGCGATCCGGGCCGTGTTTCACTTCTCCGGGATAGCCAGTGAGTTTCTTGAGCACGCGGAACATTTCATTCAGATCGATGCGCGTGCCGGTGGCCACGTTGAACACTTTCCCGGCGACTTCATTTGCCGGCGCCTTGCAAGCCAGCAAATTCGCGTGAACCACGTTGTCCACGTAGGTGAAGTCGCGGCTTTGGGAGCCGTCGCCGTAGATGGTCGGCTGCTCTCCCTTAATCATTTGCGTAATGAATTTTGCCAGGACACCGGAGTAGGGAGACGTCGGATCCTGGCGCGGTCCAAAAATATTGAAATAACGCAGCGCAACCGTCTCCAAGCCGTAGCAGCGAAAAAACGACGCCATGTAATACTCGCCGGCCAGCTTCGCCACCGCGTACGGAGAAATCGGGTCGGGCAACATGTCTTCGCGTTTGGGCAGCGTGGGCGTGTCTCCGTAAGCCGCAGACGAGGCCGCGTAAATCACGCGCTTCACTTTCGCATCGCGAGCTGCAACCAGAAGGTTGACGGTGCCGTTGACGTTCGCGTGATTACTCTCCAAAGGATCCAGGACAGACCTGGGCACCGATGGAATCGCAGCTTCGTGCAAAACATAATCGACGCCGCGGCACGCCGACTGCATTGCCTCGAGGTCGAGCAGATCGGCTTCGCGCACATCGATTCGATCCAACAGCTCGGCGATGTTGCTGCGCTTCCCGGTAGAAAAATTGTCAATGCCGCGCACATTGTCGCCCTGCGCCAAGATCGCGCGTGCCAGCGACGACCCGATGAATCCGGCAATTCCAGTGATCAAGTAAGTAGACATGGATCGCTAGATGATAACTGATTTACCCGCGACGATTCTCGACTGCTGCTCGAATCTCTTTCCATAACTCTTCGCGGCCTGCTGCGCTTTTGGCGGAGAATGGAACGATCCGAGCCTGAGGGAATTCCTGGGTGAGAGTTTGAATAGAGTTCCGCAACTGATTTCCCGACAGCCGGTCACTTTTCGTGCCAACGATTAAGAATGGCCGGCCACTCGAAGCGAGAAATTCCAGCAACTGGCGGTCGCTTTGCTGCGGAGGCACACTCACATCCACCAGAACCAGGCACAGCGCCAGCACGGTACGGTGCAGCAGGTAGGGCTCGATAAAGCTGGGCCACTGGCTGGAAATCTCACGCGAGAGTTTGGCATACCCGTAGCCCGGCAAGTCGGTGAAGATCAGCTCGGGCTGTGGTTTTCCCGGCCAGCGCAGCTCGAAAAAATTGATACTTCGGGTTCGCCCCGGAGTTGAACTGGTCTTGGCCAGCTTTGCTCCCACCAGCGAATTAATCACGCTGGATTTCCCCACATTCGATCGCCCCAGGAAGGCAACTTCGGGAAGATGCGCAGCAGGAAAGTGTCCGGCATCGGTCGCCGACATCATGAATCGAGCCAAAACGCGCATGAAACAGTGTGCGGTTTCGATGGGGAAAAGCGCAAGTGGACGCAGAAGTTCGGCGCGTGAAGCTATCCCAACCCAAGCGGGCGTTTGTTGTGGACGTCTTCTTCGCGGATGGGCCGAAACTTATGCCACAGAAAGAGGCTCGCCGCGACCACCAGCCCAATGCCGAAACTGATCAGGAAAAACCAGCGGTAGGCGGGGAAGGCAATCAGAAGAATCGCCACCACCGCCACAGCAACGATCAAACCGGTAGCACCGCCAAATGTGACTTTGTGCTCGGCTGGCTGAAGGCTAGGTTCCATATCGCACCCTGACTGCCTTTATTGTAGAACTGTAGAGACGCAGCTTGCTACGTCTGGGTTTCCTCGGAACGCTGGAGCGTTGCACGAACAAAGCCAAGCAAGAAAACGTTGCAAGCAAAGTTCTACGGATTTTATCGGCGGAATTGTTTGCTCAGGGTTAGCGCTTGCTGCTGGTACGACGAGCCAATACCTAATCCGTAAATCTTTTCCGGCTTCGACAGCAATGGCATGTAGGTAAGCCGTCCGACGAACTGCTCGTGTTCAATCAAGAAAGGCACTTCGTGTGCGCGCACTTCCAGCACCGCGCGCGTGCCTTTGATGTCGCTCGAACCGTATCCAAAACCGGGATCAAAGAAACCTGCATAGTGAATGCGAAACTCCCCCACGGAAGGATCAAACGGCACCATCTCCGCCGCAAATTCAGGGGGCACGCGCACTCTTTCCTTGGAGGCCAGAATATAAAAATCGCCTGGCTCGAGAATCAAGCGATTGTTGCCGTGCCGCCGCGTCTCCCAGAATTCATCGGGAGCGTAATAATTAATTCGATCCAGTTCGATCGCGGGCGCATGTTTCCTGGCTTTGTACGCAATCACTTCCTCAGCCGACGCACCTTCGAGGTTCACCGTGATTCGCAGCCCGCGATCAACCGACGCTTTCACCGGGCTGTCTTCGTCCATGTAGGTGAGGTTTTCTTCCTCGTCCAGGCGGCGAATGCGGTTGTCGGAAGATACCGGATTGCCGCGCACAAAACGCAGTTGATTGAGCCGCATGCCCGCTCGCACCGCGACCGTGAATGTGCGCGAAACAATTTCCGCGTAGAGTCGTCCTTTGTAACCGGGCGGCACACGCTCAAATTCCACGCCATCATCGGTGATGAGGCGAATGAAGACGTCCAGCCGACCGGTCGTGCTTTTGGGATTCGCTTTGCCTGAAATGTCTCGGGGCAGATCGAGCTCCTCGAGCAGGGGAACAATGTAAACGCATCCTTTTTCAAACACCGCCGCGCTGGTCAGATCGACTCGCGCCATGCGAAGTTCTTTTACTTTGGCTTCAACTTTCCCGCCCGGCCCGGGAAGAAAACTTGCCTGCACGCGGTGCGCGATGTCGCCCAGGCGGAGGTCCAGGCTAGCGGGCTGGATCTGTTCTTCGGTGATGGCGCGGTTGCCGACCACTCGTCCTTTCGCGATCAATTCGCGAATAGCCTGCGAAGGAAGTAGGCCGGTCGTGCGTTCTCCGCTTGGCGCGGTGGGCAATTCTGGAAACAAACCGACCTCGCTGTCCTTTACGTCGGAACTGGACATGATGCAAAACTCCTGGTGTTGCTTGATCTTCGAAAGGCGGTGAGCCCTTCTTCATTCTAGGCTGGAAAGTGTTGTCAATCTACGGGGGCGGCGGGTTCGCTGTCAAGCTGCGCCTCAGTTCGGTAGTGGTGCAGTTTGATTGTCATCCTGAACAAGCGTTCTTTGCGCAGTGAAGGATCTGGGCGAGCCGCGCGAGGTGTCGCGTTCTTTGCGGCACAATAAGCGCGGGTTTGGCTCGCTTCCCTATTAAACTGCACCACTATCCCTATTTCGCTGGTCCTTAGGAGTGCAAAACCTTTCATCTTGACCGCAGGGGTTGCGCACTCGATAATTTGTCGGCCTGGACCGCTTCACGAATCTCCGCCACAGGCAGGAGCGGTCACCAATCCTTCTCCAGGAGAAACCAGTGAAAAAATCCATTCTTGGTGTGTCGGCAGTTCTGATGTTCGTTGCCGTCGGTATCGCGGCAGCGCCGCCGTTAACTTTCACGTTCTCGGACGTTCACGCTAACAAAACAGCCACGGAAACAGACACTTTCGCGGTCAACAGCAAAGGGGTGATCGCCGGCGATTACGTCGACGCCAAAGGCGTCCAGCACGCGATGATCCTGGCCGGGAAGAAGCTGACTACGGTCAATCACCCGAATTGCACGACCAGCGGCGGTTACCCCGCCGCAATTGCTTTCTACGGCATCAACAGTGCGGGCGCAGCCGCCGGCTTCTGCACCAGCACCAAGACCGGCCTATACATAGGATTCGTGTACTCCGCCGGAAAATTCACTGCCATCAACTTCCCCAAATCAAATGGAACCCAGGCCATCGGAATTAATGACGCAGGCGATGTTGTAGGCGACTATCTCGACTCCGCCAGCGTCCAGCACGCCTTCGTGAAGAAAGGCGCCAAGTACACGAGCATCGATGTGACCGGCGATACCACCCCCTATGGCTGGGATATCAACAACAGCGGCCAGATCCTTATGTTTGCCGTTGACTCAGCTGGCGATTACCAGAGCTTCGTCTACAACGGCAAGAAATTCAAGAAAATCGCTGATCCAAAGGCGGCTGCAACGGGAACAATTGCTCGCACTCTGAACAATAAGGGCGATGTGGCGGGCGCCTATTTCAATTCCGCTGGCGACGAGATTGGTTTCCTGTACCACGGCGGCAAGTACTACGATGTCATCGACCCGAAAGCCACGACCGAGACCAAACCAGATGGAGTCAATGACACGCTCGAAATGGCGGGACGTTACGTGAACAGTGCGGGCGCCACCGCTGGTTTCAAAGCCACAACGAAAACTGCGGACGATAATTTTGTTTCCAACATCGGCTCTGGCGAGCGGGAAACCAGTGGCAGACACGTGGTCCGCGTGGAACCGCTGAACACTCCGTAGTTCGAAACATAGTTCGACGTGCAAAATTTAAGGGTGCGGTGGGAATCTCAGGATTCTTGCCGCACCCTTATTTTATTGATCTTGTTTTACTGATGAGCTGTGGATCCTTCCGGTTGAGGCGGCAGAGGCGTGATTGTCTGCGCACCTTCGACTTGAGGTATAGGCTCGGGCAACGGTTGCTCCAAGGCCACGGCCAGCACCTGGTCCATGGTATCGACGAAGTGCAGCTTCATCGCAGTGCGCAGGTTTTCTGGCACTTCAGCAAGATCTTTCTCGTTGTCCTGGGGCAGAATTACTTCGAAAAGACCTGCACGATGCGCCGCCAACAGTTTTTCTTTCAGTCCGCCAATCGGCAATACTTTCCCGCGAAGCGTAATCTCGCCGGTCATGGCCAGATCGCGGCGAACCGGAATCTTGCTAAGCGCGCTCGAAATTGCCGTGGCGATCGTGATGCCCGCGGATGGCCCATCCTTTGGAATCGCGCCTTCTGGCACATGCACGTGAATGTCGATGTTGCGGAAGAAGTCGCGCGGCAGTCCTAGTCGCTGCGCCCGCGAGCGCACGTAGGACATCGCCGCTTGGGCTGATTCTTGCATGACATCGCCGAGCTTGCCGGTCAAAGTGAGCTT
>JBEKGG010000081.1:0-20639 GCA_050012915.1 Terriglobales bacterium
GCCCAGAAAACCGTGAGTGACCTGCTTCCATTGGCCACTGCTACCATAGTCGCAGATACCAGTTCCATTACATTGGCCTTTGGCTGCGGCCATGAATTCGTGGCCCGCCTGCAATTTTCCTTTGGGTCCGATGCTCACGCCACTACCCAGAAGAGCGGCGTACTTGCCCGTTCCCCAAATCGCATTGCCTTGACTCTTCGGTAACACTTTCAGGGTCGAGAGAAAAGTCAGGTGGGAGGAACTGACTTTGTGCACAAGCGTAGTGACCAAGCGGAAATCCGTAGTTCCATCATTATTCAGATCAAGGTCCACCGAGGATTGCGGAAGAACCTGCTTCCAGGTCGGGGTATAGACAATCTTTGCCTCGGCCGGCTGAGCCAACGCCAGCACTCCCACTCCAGCGGCGGTGGCCGCAAGAGCGTACATATTTAAGTGCTGGCACGCGGAATCGGAAAGACTGGCGGGAGCTTCACAACGCCGGGGAGAGCGCCTCATGGGGACCTCCGAAATCGACCCATTATCGTTCTGTCCGGTTCGCGAGTCAACTTTTGGCGCGGAGGGGATTCTTAGGCTTCGTGCTTTTGGCGCTATTGTTTACAATAGAGTGTTTGTTCACAATTTAGGGCATAGACTGGCACCCTTGGGCGTTGAGGGCTTATTTCGGTTTTGAAACTATCGAATCACAATTCGAGGGATGGTGGTCGGGTGTACTGGCGGGTCGAGGGTAGTCTGCTCGAGCTGACTACGGTGCGTCCGATTGCGTTCTTTACCTGGAACGGGCAGACGTTTCTTGAACGCTGGATGCGGCGGGGATTGGTATTGGTGATGGCGCTGCTGCGTCCTTTCTTATATGTGGCGAACCGGGTTTTTGCCACGCGGGTGGTTCATACGGTGCTGCGCGGAGTCAGCCGCGACCGGTTGGATCTGCTGGGCGAGGAATATTTCCAGTATAAGTTGAAGCCGCAGTTGAAACCCGAAGGCGTGCGGGAGCTTAAGGTCTTGATCGATTCGGGCGCCGATGTCGTGCTGGTCAGTCAAGGACTGGATCACGTGATGGGGCCGCTGGCGCGGCATCTGGGCGCGAAGTGGGTGATTGCGAACCGGCTGGAGTTTCGCGACGGCATTGCGACGGGAAGATTGCTGGATCCAGTGATACGTCCGCGTGGCGTGTTTGCGCGGATTACGGGAGCGGGGGCGGATGGAACACGCGAGCCCCAGCAATTGATTCGGGATTTTAATTTGGGTGCTTCCGATACAGCCGCGGCTGAGGCATTGCAGGCAGCGGTGATTCCGGCCGAGCGCCGGCTGCCGGTGCTGGAGCGTCCGATTGTTTACTTCGACGGCCAGCACTCGACGAAACCACTTTCAGTTCGTTCGGCGCTGGCAGGGAAGAGCGTGATGCTGATCGGCGTGACTGGATTCATCGGGAAGGTTTGGCTGGTTAATTTACTGATGGACTTGCCGGAAATCGGGCGGATTTATTTGCTGATTCGGCGGCAGAAATCGAATCCGGCGCAAGGGCGATTTGAAAAATTGGTGGAAGAATCGCCGGTGTTCGATCCCCTGTATAAGCGTTACGGCGCGGGGTTGGCGCGGTTCCTGCGAGAGCGGGTGGAAGTGGTGGAAGGCGATGTGTCGGCGCCGGAGCTTGGTTTAGCGCCGGATGTGGCGGAGCATCTGCGGAAGAATCTCGATCTCATTATCAACAGTTCGGGGTTGACGGATTTCAATCCTGATTTGCGGGATGCTTTGCTGACCAATGTGGACGCGGCGGTGAGCGTTGTCGAATTCGTGCGCAGGTCGGATCATGCAGGCTTGTTGCACCTTTCAACTTGCTACGTGGCCGGGGCGCGAGATGGGCGAGTGAGCGAAACCCTGCGGCCGAATTACACGCCGACGGGAGTGGCGAATTTCGATGCGGATGCGGAGTGGCGGTCGCTGCACGATCTGGTGAGGCGCGCGGCGAAGACAGCCGAGAGCGCGGAAGTTACGGAGGAACTGCGGCGGCAGGCGTTGCAGAAGGAGCATGCGTCCAAGGATTTGAAAGGCGCGGCGCTGGAAAATCAGATTCGCAAAAACCGGGTGCGCTGGCTGCGAAACTATTTGACCGAGGCAGGGAAGAAGCGCGCGAACGAGTTGGGCTGGCCAAACACGTATACGCTGACCAAGAGTCTGGCGGAATCGTTGATTCACAAGTACGGAGCGGGTTTGCCGATTGCGATGGTGCGGCCTTCGATCGTGGAAACCTCGGTGGAGAAGCCGTTTCTGGGCTGGAATGAGGGCATCAATACTTCGGCGGCGCTGTCTTATTTGTTGGGAACGTATTTTCGTCAACTGCCATCGAACGAGCGCAAGCGGTTGGATGTGATCCCGGTGGATTCGGTTTGTCGCGGGATGACGCTGATTGCGGCTGCGATTGTGGAGCGGCGGAATGCACAGATTTATCAATTGGCAACTTCGGTGACAAATCCGTGCGACATGCGGCGGTCGATTGAACTCACGTCGCTGGCGCACCGTAAACATTACCGCGCGCTGGAGGGGTTGGAGAGCTGGCTGCGATTGCGCTTCGATGCGATTCCGGTTTCGAAGCAGCGCTACGAGCGCATGTCGGCGCCGGCGCAGAAGGCGATCATAAAATCCATACAGCGGATTATGTCGCCGCTGCCGCTGCGAAAGACGCCGCTGGCGCGGGCGGAACGCAATCTGGAAAAAGTTGAAAAACTGATTGAACTGTTCGAACCATTCATACTTTTGAATGAGCATGACTTCGTGGCGGAGAATGTGGAAAAACTTGCGCACGCGCTGGCGCCGGCAGAGCGGGCGAATTTTGGATACGACACGCGCGGCATTGACTGGTGGGAGTACTGGATCAACATTCATATTCCGGCGCTGCGGCGATGGACTTATCCGTTGATTGAGGGGCGTCCGCTGGAAGCGCGGCCGTCGCGGAGTTTCCAACTGGCGGAGGCCGAGAACACCGGCGAGACCATTCGAACCGGCACAGACGGGGCAACGTGGCGATATTCCTGACCGGGTCGACGGGATACATCGGCGGGCACGTTGCCGCGAATCTGTTGGAAGAGCACGGGGCTTCGCTGAACGTGCTGGTGCGGGCGCGCGATCCGCATGAAGCGGAATTGCGTTTGTGGCAGGCCTTGCAACTGCATCTGGATTTTCCACGCTTCTACGAATATCTGCAGACGCGGATTCGGATTTTTCGCGGGGATTTGACTTCGCCGCAATTTGGATTGGGGCGCGACGATTACGATCGCTTGATCCACACGACTGATTCGGTGATTCACTGCGCGGCGTCGTTGAATCGGAAATCGGAAAAAAGCTGCCTGAATGTGAACCTGCGGGGGACGCTGGAAGTTTTGCAGCTTGCTATGCGGGTACATCATTATCATGGGCTGCGGCGGTTTAGCCATGTGAGCACCGTGGCCGTCGCTGGAAAGCGCAAGAATGAGGTGGTCACGGAGGATCGATCGATTGATTGGGAGCGGTCGGATTATGATCCGTATGCGCGCACGAAAAAGTTTTGCGAGCACATGATTCGGCAGCTTCTGCCGGAAGTGCCGATCACGATTTTCCGGCCGAGCATCGTGTTGGGAGACAGCCGTCGCGCCGAGACTACACAGTTCGACATGGTGAGGAGTTTTGTTTTCCTGGCTGGGTTGCCCGTGCTTCCATTTCGGCCGAATGACAAGATCGATATTGTGAACGTGGATTTTGTGGCGGACGCAATTGCCAAGCTGCATCAGAAAGATAATCCGCAATATGACACCTATCATCTTTCGTCGGGACGGGAGTCGCAGACGTTTCGTGAATTGACCGCGGCGCTCGCGGCGTCACAACAAAAGCGGGCGCCAATATTTGTGCCGATGCTGGAACGGCCTTTCTCCGGCACCGTGAACACTTTGGCGAATCGCTCGGGAGCGGTTGCGCACGGAGCCTCGCTGATGAAAGTGTTTATGCCTTACCTGGTCTGGAATACGGTTTTCGATAATACGCGTGTGACCTCGGAGTTAGGGCGGAAGCCGGTACCGTTTTCGCAATACAGTTTTCCATTGTTGAAATTTAGTCGGGAAACGAATTTTTCCTATCGGTATCAGGATTGGCCCGCCAAGATTGGAGGGTCCGCGGCATGATGGACTTTGTGCTCGAAGCCTGGGTCAGCGCGCTGATTGAAAAGTCCAAAGCCGGGTGGATGCTGGGCCAAGGGAAGCCGTGGCAGCCGGGAGAAAAGCTAAAGCTGCTGTTTGCGGGATACAACGGGACGCGCAATATGGGATCGGATGTGCGCGTGGAAGAGATGCTGCGGCAGTTGCGTTTTATTCTTGGCGCGGAGCGAGTCGCGTTCAGCGTGATGACGCACGTCCCCAAGCTTTCGCAGGGATATTTTGAGAGCACCGCCCAGGTGCATTTGCCGGATATTTTTCCGCCCTTTTTATCTGATGAGGTGCCAAAGCATCACGGGGTAGTGGCTTGCGAAGGATCGATGTTCAAGAGCAAGTTCGCCAATGCGCTGACTACGATGATGATTGGATCGTTGGGAATTGCGGCGGCGCAGAACAAACTTTCCGTCGGCTATGGGGCTGAAGCAGGGCAGATGGATCCGCTGGTGGCGAAGATGTGCGCGCGCTATTGTCAGAACTCGCTAGTCATTACTCGGAACGAGGAATCGCGTACGATTTTGCGTGAGTTGGGCGTCCCGAATGAATTGGGCACGGACACGGCGTGGACTTTTGAACCGCATCCCGCGGAGTTTGGTAGGAAGGTGCTGCGCGAAGTTGGATGGGATGGAAGTAAGCCGGTGCTGGTGGTGTGTCCGATTAATCCTTTTGAGTGGCCGCCGGTGCTGGTGGTGTGTCCGATTAATCCTTTTGAGTGGCCAGTGAAGGCTTCGGTGGCCAAGTTCGCGATGCATGGGTTGGTGGGTGCATATAAGGATAGCCACTATCGATCGGTTTATTTTCACAATTCGGGGCCGGAGGCGGATCGCGCTTATGAACATTATCTGACGGCGATCTCGAATGCGATCGACGCATTTCGCAAGCAGCGTAACGTGTTTGTAATTCTGGCAGCGACGGAACGGTTGGATGCGCGTCCGGCTGCGCGCATTTCGGAAAAGCTGGGGGGCGTGCCGGTGCTGAGTTCCGACGATTACAACATGTACGAACTGGTGAGTGTGCTGCGGGCTTGCCACATGATGGCATCGTCGCGCTATCACGGAATCGTGACCAGTATGCCGGCGCTGGTGCCGTCGGCGGGCATCACTATGGATGAGCGAATTCGCAATCTTATGCGCGAGCGGGGGCATGAAGATCTGCTGATGAACGTGGACGACGCTGATTTGGAGCCGAAGCTGTTGGCGGCGCTGCTCAAGTTGAGCCAGGAAGGCGAGAGAATTTCGGATGGGATCGGGCGGACGGTGGTGCGGAATTTGAAAGTGATGGCGCGCATGGGTGTGTATTTTGAAGAAGAAGTGCAGCGGCGGTATCCGGAGTTTCCGACGCGTAAGGGAGAGTGGGGCTGGCAGGATTATTTGCCGCCCATGAGCGCGGGGCTGCATAGTTTGGTTGAGGCGTATAGCTAGAGCGCTTGCACCACGAGACACAGAGCGAACCTTGCAAGTGAGTTTTCTCGACAACATTTTCGCGCGGCTCGAGTCGATAAGAGAGACTGTCGTCTTGCAGGAGCTTGGCGGGGAGACGCAGCAAGCTGCGTCTTTGCTGAGGATGATCGGTCAGGCGCGGGATTTTCTGGCTTCCCGCGGTCTGAAAAAGGGCGACCGATGCGCTTTGCTGGCGCAGAACAGCATCGACTGGGTTGCGATGGATTTGGCGATCATGGCCGAGGGGCTGATCGTAGTTCCTCTTTATGCGCGCCAGGCTCCGGCGGAACTTGTGGCCATGATGAAAGATTGTTCTCCGGCGTTGATCGTTTGTGGGGATGCGACGCTGCGAGATGCGATCTTGGAGAATTGGCCGAATGCGCCGCAGCATGTGTTGGTTGAGGATGTGTTCGAGGTTGACTCCCACCTTTTGCAGAGAACGCAAAGGATGGGGCACCCGCTGCTTGCCGATACTGATCCGGTTACGATTATTTATACTTCCGGAACTTCGGGTGAGGCGAAAGGGGTCATCCTCACAGCCGGGAATGTTGGCCATATGCTGGGTTGCACTTCCGAGCGGCTCGATGCGCTGATGCAGAACCAAGCCGGGCAGGATCGGGTGTTCCATTATCTGCCGTTTTGTTTTGCCGGCTCCTGGATCATGCTGTTGACGTGCCTTTTGCGCGGTAGTTTGCTATCGCTTAACACGGACCTGAGCAAGATTGCGAGCGACATGCGCACCGTCGCGCCGGATTATTTCCTGAACGTTCCTGCACTTCTTGAACGGATGCGCAAAGCTGTGGACGAACAGCTTTGGAAAACTGGCGGTGTGGTTCTCAATGTTTACAGTCGAGCCAAGGGCGCGTGGATGCGTCGGCAAGAGGGACGGGCGACTGTCGCGGATTCGATGTGGCTGGCGCTGGCGAGGGCGGTGGTGTTTCCGACGATTCGGAAAAAAATGATTGGTTCGCGTTTGAGAGGTTTGATCTGCGGTTCGGCGCCGCTGAGCCTGGAGACGCAACTTTATTTCATGATGCTTGGGATTCCGGTGCTGCAGGTTTACGGGCTGACGGAGACTACCGCTATCTGCACTATGGATGAACCTGGCCATGTTGAGCCGGGGCGGGTTGGACCAGCGATTCAAGGCATCGAAATGAAGCTTGGCGAGAACGATGAGATTGTCGTGCGTGGTCCAAATGTCTTTTCGGGATACTGGGATCGTCCGCAGGAGACTGCGAAGGCCTTGCGGGACGGGTGGTTTCATACTGGCGATCAGGGCGAGGTGGATGCAGCAGGGAACTGGCGCATCGTAGGGCGCATTAAGAATTTAATTATTCTGGGGTCGGGGCACAATATTGCTCCGGAGCCGATTGAAGAGGAAGTGCTGAGGAATTTGCCGGGAGCGCAGCAGGTCGTGCTGGTCGGCAACGGGCGCGGATATCTTTCGGCGGTTGTGACTGGGGATGTGACGCGAGAGCAAGTGCAGGCTGCGCTCGATGAGGTGAATCCAGGCTTGCCGCATTACAAGCAGGTGCGGGCTTTCTATATTTATACGCAGCCGTTCTCGATCGAGAATGGATTGCTCACAGCGAATGGGAAATTGAAGCGGGATCTGATTGCGGCGCGTTTGAAGGAAGAGATCGAAGAGATGTATGGGGTGAAGCAGGCTTCCTAGTCAAAGATTTTCGATTACAACGGGCACGAAGGTTTACAGAGGAAAACCGGCTGGGCATGAAATCTTTTCACGGGCAGGCGCTCTCGTGGGAGCTGAAGGACGGCGTGGTCGAACTGGCGCTGCATCGCGCGCCGTGCAACGAGATTGGCTCGCTTACGCTGGAAGAGCTCGAAAAGTTTGTAGAGGCTCTTGACGGCTTTCACGACGAAGCTCATGGCCTCATTATTTATAGTGAGGTGAAGGCTGGATTTTGCGCTGGGGCCGACCTGCGGGAGTTGTATCGTCGCTCTCGGGAGATGGATCGGAGGGATGCAGCTCACGGTGTTCGCGATTATCTGGAGCGCATTCACCGCGTGCTGAACACTATCGACGCCTCGCCGCTGACGACTATTGCGGCGGTGCACGGAGTGACTTTTGGCGGTGGGTTCGAGCTGGCGCTGGTATGCGACCTGATTATCGCCGACAAGATGGCGCGATTTTGTTTTCCCGAGCTGCGACTGGGATTGATCCCGGGTTTCGGCGGTATCCCGCGTCTGAAGCGCGATCTGGGGAATGCTGTGGTTCGCGATCTGCTGCTGACAGGACGCAGTTTTAATGCGACCAAGGTTCAGCAGGTGGGATTGGTGAGCCAGGTTGTTGCGGAAGGCGAGGCGTTGAGAGTGGCCCGCGCCACTGCGGCTCAACTTGGCAAATTTGATCGGCGGACTGCGGTTGCCGCGAAACGGTTTATCAAGCCGATCCCGTATGAGGAGTTGAGGGAGGAGATCGATATTTTCTGCGAGTTGTTTATGCGGCCGGCGGTGGAGGCTGGTCTGAGAAAATTTGCGGAGAGCGAGGATGCGCAGCCGTACTTGCCTTAGGTATTTTTGTGAGCGTGAAGTTCAGAGGTCCTTCGCTTTGCTCAGGATTACAAGCGTTATCGGGGTGATAGGTTTAGATAAATGACAGCATCCAAGCAAACACTGGAAGAAATCTTGAATCTCGCGGCCGTGCATTTTAAAGTGCCGCGGGAAAAGCTCACCTCGGACGACGACTTTTTCAAAACGCTCGGCATCGACAGTTTGCAGGCGCTCGATCTGCTGACGCGGCTGGAGAATCATTTTCATATTGAGTTGCCGGATTACGAGTTGCAGGGAGTGTCGGATTTCAGAACGCTGGCTGAGCGCATCCAGGCTCGGTTGTGATTCGGCAACGCAGAGAATTCATTTTTCAGTTCCTCGTTCTCAGTTCTAGTCTGTCCCAACTGATCGACATGGTTTTCTATTCTTAATGCTCAATCTCGACCAATACACCTGTCTGGGCGCTGCTTTGCGGGATGCCCTGGATCGCTGGCCAAATGAAACTTGCCTGATCGAAGCAGACCGGGATCGAGAAAAAACACGGCTTACCTATTCTGACTTTAAAGAAGTGGCGCTGCCGCTTGCACGTGCCCTCGAGGATGCTGGATTTAGTTCCGGCGATCGCGCGGCGATCATCATGACCAATCAGTCGAAGTGGCTGATTTCGGCGTATGCGGTTTTTTATCGTGGGGGCGTGCTGGTGCCGCTCGATTACAAACTGACGGCAGGCGAGCATTTGCAACTACTGGCGCACTCGAAGGCGCAATTTCTGATTGTTGAATATTATCTTTGGCGCGCCATCACGCGGTCGCCGGAATTCAAGAATCACAAACTGACGAAGGTGTTGGTCACGGAAGCGCCACTGGGAGCCGATCTTACTGGTGCTTATCGGTGGGAAGATTTTCGCCGCAAGGGCGATCCTGCATTTAATCCGCGAGAGCGCGAGGATGTTGCATGCATCGTTTATTCTTCGGGTACCGGCGGGCGACCCAAAGGATGCGTGCTGACGCACGAGAATTATCTGGAGCAGTGCAAGTCGCTGACGGCGTTGTATCCGTTCTGGCCGGGAGTGCAGTATCTGAGCATTCTGCCGACCAACCATGCGATTGATTTTATGGTTGGCTTTATCGGGCCGTTCGTTTGCGGCGCTTGTGTGGTGCATTTGCGTACGCTGCGGCCGGAGTTTGTGCGCGATGCTTTCGTTCGCTACAAAATCACTTATGTCGCGCTGGTTCCGATGATTCTGAAGAATCTGGAGCGTGGACTGCGAGGCAAGTTCGACGAGCTGTCGGCGGGGAAACGTTTCTTGCTTTATCGAATGATCGCGCTGAATAAGTCTCTTACACGCAAGCAACCCAAGGTCGGTCTTAGTCGCAAACTTCTGTCACAGGTTCATCGAGAATTTGGCGGAGAATTGCGGGCGATGTTTACCGGCGGTGCGTTCGTCGAACCATCGACGTTGCAATTTTTCTACGATCTTGGAATTCCGGTAGCCAACGGATATGGACTCACCGAGGCTGGCACTTCGCTTACGCTGAACGATCTCAAGCCTTTTCGCGCGGACACAGTGGGCAAGCCGTTGCCGGGAGTTGAATTGCGTATTCTGAATCCTGATTCCGAGGGGATCGGCGAAGTTGCGGTTCACGGCAAGACCGTGATGTCGCACTACTTGGATGATCCCGAATTGACGGCGCAGACGATCATGGATGGTTGGCTGGTTACGGGCGATCTCGGCCGTTTTGACGGCAATGGGCACTTGCAGCTTTTCGGCCGTAAGAAAAACATGATCGTGACCGAGGGCGGTAAGAATATTTATCCTGAAGACATTGAAAATGCTTTTGACGGATTGCCGGTGAAAGAATATTGCATTTTCGCGGCGAATTATCTTTGGCCGGCGAAGAGTTTGGGTCGCGAGATGCTGGTTCTGCTTCTACGCCTTGAGCAAAATCAGGAATTCACCGATGCCCTGAAAGAGGAGATCGTTTCGCGCAACCGGCGGCTGCCTGACTTTAAACGGGTCGGCGGATATCTGGTATACGGCAAAGATTTCCCTCGCACCGCGTCGATGAAAATCAAACGCAATGAACTGGCTGAGGATATCCGAAAGGTTCTTGGCCGTGCGGCTGTGGTCGAGCTGTGAGCAATGCAGACAGTTTTCTTGCCGTGGTGAATCCGGCGGCGGGCGGGGGACGGTGTCGCAAGCTCGTTCCTAAAGCGCTCGATCGTTTGCGAGCGGGCGGAATCAATCTGGATGTGGTCGAAACCACTGGCCCAGGTCACGGAGTGGAGCTTGCGCGGGACGGCTACGCACGCGGGTATCGCAAGTTCATCGCGGTGGGGGGCGATGGCACTTCGTACGAGATTGTTAACGGACTTTTTCCGCGTCGCGATTCTGATGAGCCTGCCATGCTGGCATTTCTTCCGTTGGGAACGGGCAATTCGTTTCTGCGCGATTTTACCGACCGCGGAGTGGAGCATGCGATCGAAGCGATTCTCGCGGGGCGATCGCAGCCATGCGACGTTTTGCGGCTTCGGCACACGCGGGGAGTTCTGTACTACATCAATCTTTTGTCTATGGGATTTGCCGCGGATGTGGCGACCTTGCGGGCACGGCGTTTCAGTGGGTGGGGAGAACTTGGTTATCAATCATCCATCTTCATTACACTGGCTCGTTTCCGGCGGCGGCCTTTTCCGCTGCAAGTTGACGGGCAAGGGGAGATCGATCGCCGACCCTGCCTGTTTCTGACTTTCAACAATAGTAAGTTTACCGGCGGAACCATGATGATTGCGCCCAATGCGGAGGTGAACGACGGGCTCATCGAATACGTGCGCTGGGGGCCGATTGGGCGTTTGGGGCTGATTCGAAATTTGCCGACACTTTATGACGGAACGCATATTCAACATCCTTTGGCCGAAAGGCGCGAGGCGAAACGAATCGATTTTCATTTGGACGCTCCGGTCGACGTGATGGTGGATGGCGAGGTACTCACATTGCAATGCCAGACGCTGGATGTGCTGCCATCGGCTCTACGCGTCGTGGTATAAGAATTTATCTCTATGTCACAAGAGCGCAGACAACGGCAACAGCAGCGGCAAGGGCGAGAGCCGAATCCAAACCGTTCGCGTTACATAATGATCGCCATTGCGATCGTGATTGTATTTGCGGCCGCATACTATTTCCTCTGGTACAAGCGCACCAGTCGCTTGGACGGATTTGCCAAGTGCCTGGGCGCAAAACAAGCCAAAATGTACGGCGCGTTTTGGTGCGAGCATTGCGCCGCCCAAAAAGAAATGTTTGGGTCATCGTTTCAATACGCTCCTTATATTGAGTGCGGGATCAAAGGCTCGCAGGGCATCGAACCGGTTTGCACGCAGGCCGGGATCAAGCGCTTTCCCACCTGGATCTTCGCCGACGGCACGCGGGTCGAGGGCGAGCACGAGTTGGATTTCCTGGCTAACGCGACGGGATGCAGTCTGCAGGAAGCTCAGCCGTGAGGCGGGTGTTTCAGTTGATCGCGATTCTGGCCCTGGCTGGAATTGTGGTTTCTTCGGTTTCACTCAAACATCACTACGGGACTTCGCAAACGAACTATTGTGATTTTGGGGCCAGTTTCAATTGCGACATCGTCAATCGCAGCATTTATTCTTCAGTGCTTGGAGTTCCGGACGCGCTGATTGGCATTCTTGGTTACGGATTGCTTCTCTTTCTGGCAACGTTTTATCGCACCAAGGCTGAAGCCCCTCTTGCGCTTTTGATCGCTTCTACGGCGGGATTGGGTTTTGCTCTTTATTTGACTTACATAGAAAAGTTCGTGCTGGCGACGTGGTGTATTTTGTGCCTCTCGTCGCTGACTTTGATTGTTCTGATTACGGCGCTTTCGTCGTTTTTAGTAGCAGTCGCTATGCGCAAGAACTGACCACCGATTTTTCTGGCGTGGCCTGGGGGAAAACTGCCCGCACTTACATCTCACGATGGAACAAGTTACTCAATCGCAAACCGTGCCGCCGAATCAATCCGTGACTGGGGATCTTCGGTTGCACGAATTGAGCAGCCGCATATTTCGCAATACGCGGATGCTGCGAGTCTGGGTTCCGCCACGATACGACGCGCCTGAAAACGGCGATCGACACTACCCCATTTTCTATCTGAACGATGGCCAAAACCTGTTTGATCGAGCCACCGCCTTCGGGGGCGTGGAATGGCAGGTAGACGAAACGGCTGATCGATTGATCCGGCAGGAGGTGATTCCGCCGCTGATCATCGTGGGAATCGACAACGCGCAAAATGAGCGCATCAAGGAATTTTTGCCGTACCGCTCGTTTAATCCGCCGGTTTTGCGGCCGCAGGGCAAGCGTTATCCCGATTTCCTGATGAACGAAGTGATGCCCTTTGTTCATGAGCGTTATCGCGTCGCCCGAGGCCCGGAGAATACGGGGCTCGGTGGGTCATCCTTAGGCGCGCTGATTTCCTTGTACACGGTGATGGAGCGGCCCGGAATATTTGGCCGGGTATTGCTGGAGAGCCCATCGCTTTTTATTTCCAATCGAAGAATTGTGAAATACAGCCGCCTGTTTGGAAGATGGCCAGAGAAAATGTTTCTGGCAATCGGCACGCGGGAAGCTGGCCGTGACGATAAAGACAAACAGGTGGTCGAGGATGTCCGCGAACTCGAAACAAATCTTCGTCGCGCTGGGTTGGACGACAACCGCTTGCTGGTGGAGATCGCCGAGGGTGCGTCTCACAACGAAGGAGAGTGGGCGAAGCGCTTTCCCGATGCGTTGAGTTTTCTGTTTGCAAAAGCGGACGGTACTTAGATTCATGTTCGCGCGTTCCTGGGACGTCGGCGATTATTCGTGGACGATCCCAGGATAGGGAGAGAGTTTTGGCGGAGATTCGTCGGGATCAAGCAGCCACACATCTCGATTCTTGAAATATTGAAGCAGTTCCTGGTTCTGCTGTTCGCCCATATCCCGGGCCCACACTACCTTTGAAGTGTCGATGTCGGCCGCGTTGTAAACCCATTCGGGATCCGGCAGATGAGAAGCCGCATAACGCACGACGATCAAGTGTTGTCCGGGCATGTTCTCCAGCCGATGGAGGAGTTCCGCGCGGGGCATGTTTCCTCGCGGCCAGGGTTCCTCAATGGTTGCGTGTGCGTAAATCGCGGTGACCCGGATGATCACGGTGGCAAGGCAGATCAGGGGAATCGCCCGAACCACGGATGGCCCCAGCCACTTCCCTTTCCATTTCCAGAGCCTCAGATGCCGCATGCACTGAATTAGAACGATGTAGAGCAGGCCCGTCGCGGGCGCGACATAATGGGGACGAAACCAGATTTCGACGCTGAGCCCGAGGAGAAATATCGCCAGGGCCAGCAGGGGAAATCGAATTCGACGATCGCGCCAAGTCCATGGTAGTGCCAGCAAAGGCACGGTTAGAGCAGGACCCAGGAAAAATCGCCAGAACCAGGCTATCTTCGATGCGCTTTGCTTTATGAAACCAGCAAGCGTGCGATTGTCCTGATAGTACTTGAATTCTATTCCCTCGTAGAAATCCTCCATCACTTTATAACGATATTGGACTTTCGGAAGGGGATCTTGCCACATGAAGTATCGAGCACGCGAGTAAGTGTTGCGATCAACCTGGTAGCCCATCCGAAACGGACTGCCAGTTACGCGATAGTTGTAGTAGCCGGTCGCGACGGCTGTGATCGTCAAGATCAGCGCAATGGGCGCGACCACGCGGATCAGGACCGTCGGAAGTTTGGGATGCAAAGGACTAGCCAGCCACGCTCCCATCGCAACCGCGACCGTTACCGCAAGAATCAAACCTTCGTAGGGCCGCGTGTTGGCGAGGATCGCCAGGCCCAGAGCCATCCAAGTTGCGTCGCGCGCGCGCACGTGACGCTTCAAGCGAGGTAACGCACCCAACACAAGTGCTCCGCCGAGAGCTGTTACCGAGCCGCACCAATAGCCGTTGATCCAGTAGCCGAAGATACCCAGTCGGAGCAGAGCAATTACGCCTCCGAGGAGCGCCCAGCCCGGCGGAAGCCAAGCTTGTAGCATCCAGGTCAACGCCGCGCACATCAGCGCGGTTACGAGAAGGTTGCCGAGCCAGGGATGCCCGAGCAGTTGGCCCGCAGCCAAGACCACGCCTTCGGCAGGCGGGTACATTGACATATAAGTGGGATGTTGAATGATATGAAAGCTCTCAAGGTGGATCCACATTGGGTGTGTGGGATTGGTAAGTCGGCCGTGCGCGAAGGTGTCAGCAGCCAGCAAGTAGCTGTATTCGTCGTGATAATAAGGTTCGGGGATGCTGAGAATTGGAATCAACGCCGCTCGCATCAAGAGGCACATCAGACCAACAGTGACGACAGCGGCGTTTTTCCTTCGCGCAAGATGGAGAAAATGTTTTTCCAGCCACAGAAGAGCAGAGGGAGTTGCGTTGGTCGCGCGTGGCCGCAGTATCAACGCGCATGCCGCGAGCACTAAGACAAATTCTATGACCTGAACGGCATATCGGATCAGAAAGTCTTCGGCGGCAGGCATGAATAGCAGATTCTTAACTGCAAGCGCAGCATTGTCAATCGCGGCGCTGATTTTGCCTCGGTCAACGGGATGCGGTATGCTCTCGCGCAGTGAGAAGTGAACTCTGCCAAAGTAATGCGCCTGCGATCGGGGCTAGCCGGGCGTCAGCCTTTCGTTTCAACTTGTGGCTGACTGTTGCAATCGCGGTGGCGACGCTCCTGAGATTCTATCGCCTGGGAACCAAAAGCTTTTGGCTCGACGAAGCGGCGAGCGTGACGCTGGCGCGGCTTGATTGGCGAAGTTTCTGGATTGCCATTACTCATCGCCAGGCCAACATGGTTTTGTATTACGTGCTTTTGCGCGGATGGATCAAGCTCGGGAGCGGCGAGTTCGTTGTACGGTCTTTGTCAGTGGCAGCCGGAGTGGCGGCGATCCCAGCGATCTATTTGCTCGGTACGCGTCTTTTTGGAGCGAAGGCCGGAAGAGTGGCTGCGCTGTTGCTAATGGTTCACGCTTTTCACATCGGGTATTCGCAGGAAGCGCGCGCCTATAGCTGGTTTGTGTTGCTGGCGATCGTGTCGTGTTTATTTTTCTTATTGAGTTTGGAACAGCCCTCACGCAAGAACTCGGCCGCGTATATTCTCGTGAGCGCGCTGATGGTGTATGCCCAGGTGTTCGGCGTTTGGATGCTGCTGGCGCAGTGGATCTCGCTAGTGTTCCGGCGGGGCGGGATTGTTTGGAAACAATTCATTTTCGGCGTTGCGACAATTTGTTTGTTAATTTCTCCTTTGGCTTATTGCCTTCTGTTTACGTCTGATCGAACCCAACTTTACTGGCTGACCAAGCCGACGCCACAGGACTTTTACAGGTTCGCTCTCGACATGACGGGAAACGGTGGCATCTTGCTGCTGGTGGGGTATGGGGCTTTGGCGATGACCGGTGTGGGAACTGGTTTGAGATCGAGTTCCACATCGGCGGATTCGTGGAAATATTGGTTTTTGTTGAGTTGGCTGATTCTTCCCGTGGCATCGGCTCTGTTGGTTTCACTGCGCTGGCCAGTTTTTGAGCCTCGCTTCCTGATCTTTTGTCTTCCGCCGCTCGTGTTGCTCGTTTCAGACGCAGCCGCCCGCATTCGTTCGAATGTTTTCTTTGTGGCGGCTCTCGCGATTCTGCTTGGACTTTCGCTGAGTGGCACATACGCTTACTATCGCGCGCGGGCGGATGCCAAACATACCGACGACTGGAGAAGCGCGACCCGATATGTATTGTCACAAGCACAAACGACCGATGCCGTTCTCTTCAGCTATAGCGAAGAGCGGCTTGCATTCGACGAATACGAGAGGCAGTTTGGCGTAATCGGTTCTGCATTGCGCGAGTTTCCCGAGCAAACGGATTTGGAATTGCTGACGCTGCGTCCGTCGCGGCCGAGCCCTGAGTTGCTGGACGAGATTGTTGCAGCCTACAAACGCGTGTGGGTGATTAGCGCCTATCAGCCCAATGAGCACAGCCTTCCCACAGAGATGGCGTTGAAGGCACACTTCGGCGCGCGCGAAGAACGACGTTTTGGCTTTGTCCGGGCGGAGTTATTTGCGGATAAAATGTCGGAGACGGCCGAGCAGCAGGGAACTTCCTCTCGATAAAAAATGAAAAAGTCGATTCGAATTGTGATTTGGCTTGGGGTTGCCGTTGTTGGGGCGTTGGCGCTCGGCACGATTGCGCTGCACCGCGGCGAAGAGATCAATGCCATGTGGCTGGTGGTCGCCGCATTTTGTGCATACGCGCTGGGCTATCGTTTCTACAGCAAATTTATTTCTACTAAAGTGCTCGCGCTCGATCCCCAACGAGCGACTCCGGCGGAGAGGCTGGAGGACGGCCGTGATTTTGTTCCCACCAACAAGTGGGTGCTTTTTGGTCATCATTTTGCCGCCATTGCCGGGCCGGGGCCGCTGGTAGGCCCGGTGCTCGCGGCGCAGTTTGGTTATCTTCCGGGGACACTGTGGATATTGGTCGGCGCTGTGTTCGGCGGCTGCGTGCAGGATTTCGTCATTCTGCTTTTCTCGGTACGGCGAGATGGAAAATCGCTGACCGAAATGGCCCGCGAGGAAATCGGGAAGGTCGGCGGGTTTGTCGCTTACGCAGCGGTGATTAGTATTATCGTGATTCTGCTTGCCGTCGGGGCGCTAATCGTGGTGAATGCCATGAAGTCGAGTCCGTGGGGCGTGTTTACGATCGCGATGACCATTCCGATCGCGCTGTTGATGGGCTTTTATCTGCGGCGCTTGCGTCCTGGCAAAGTGCTGGAAGTGTCGGCTCTGGGATTCATTTTAGTCATGCTTGCCATTTGGGGCGGGCAGTGGGCCTCGCAGAGTCCGACGGTCGCACCCTGGTTCACGCTGACCGCGCCCGCACTGGCAATTGTAATTATCATTTACGGATTCGCCGCTTCGGCGTTGCCGGTTTGGTTGCTCCTGGCGCCGCGCGATTACTTGAGCACGTTCGTGAAGCTGGGGACGATTGCATTGCTGGCGCTGGGAATTATTGCGCTACGTCCCACGCTGCATATGCCCCCATTGACGCGGTTTGTCGATGGGTCAGGGCCGATCTTCGCCGGCAAGATTTTTCCTTTCGCTTTCATCACGATTGCTTGCGGCGCCATCAGCGGATTCCATTCTTTGATCGCGAGCGGCACGACCCCGAAGTTGATTCGCCGGGAACTTGAAACTCGCATGGTCGGCTATGGGGCGATGATGTGCGAATCCATGGTGGCCATTCTGGCGATGATTGCGGCTTGCGTGCTTTCGCCGGGAACTTATTTTGCGATCAATAGTCCGGCGGGAATCGTAGGCCAGTCGCCTGAAGCGGCGAGCGCAACTGTCAGCGGCTGGGGATTTCCGGTTACGGCCGCAGGGATGCATTCGCTGGCGCAGGCCGTAGGCGAGCAGACCTTGTTCAATCGCACCGGAGGCGCTCCGGCTTTTGCCGTAGGCATGGCCCACATTTTTTCGAGCAGTCTGGGTGGGCAGGCGGTGATGGCGATCTGGTATCACTTCGCGATCATGTTTGAGGCTTTGTTTATTCTTACCGTGCTCGATGCAGGGACGCGCGTGGGTCGTTTCATGGTGCAGGATGCGCTTGGTCATATTTGGAAACCGCTTGGCCGGACTGGCTGGTATCCGTCAATTCTGGCGACTAGCGCGCTGATTGTAGCTGCGTGGGGATCGTTTTTGTGGCAGGGAGTAAAGGACCCGCTGGGCGGAATCAATTCGTTGTGGCCGTTGTTTGGGATATGCAATCAATTGCTGGCAGCTGTAGCGCTGTGCCTGGCGACGACTATCATCGTCAAGATGGGCAAGGCGAAGTATTCGCCGGTAACTCTGGCGCCGCTGGTCTGGCTGGTTGCGGTGACTTTCACGGCTTCGTGGCATAAGGTTTTCGATCCCAATCCGCGGATCGGTTTTCTGGCGCATGCGCGGCAACTCGCTTCCGCCGCTCCCAGTCACGGAGTTTCGCGGCTGATTATTAATGACCGAGTGGACGCCGCGGTCGCGGGAGCGTTGGTATGTATGGTTGCGCTCATTTTGCTGGAGTCGATTTCTTTGTGGGTGAGTGTGATCTCTGGCCGCATGCAGGTGAGGGTCAGGGAAGCGCCATTTGTGGCGACGCGGTTTGCGGCGGAGGAGCAGGGATGAGTGAGTTGCGCCAAATCCTTGCGACGATCGTTGCGACTCTCCGCGAGATTTTCGACGAGTCTGCTTATATGCGTTTTCTTGCGCGGAATCGAATAAGTTCTTCCTCAACGGCATATGCCGCGTTTCTGCGGGAACAAGAAGGGATCGAAGCGCGTCGCCCGAAATGCTGCTGACTTTGACGATGCGGCATGGCCTCGAATAGCCTGTACATTCCTCGATGAGCAGCGAACCAGCCATCTCCGTGCGCGAGTTGCGCAAAGCCTACGGGCCGGTGGAAGCCGTGCGCGGGCTCGATTTCGAAATCCAGACTGGGGAAGTTTTCGGTTTGCTTGGTCCTAACGGCGCGGGCAAGACTACCACCGTAGAAATTCTGGAAGGCCTGCGACCGCGCAGTAGCGGACAGGTTTCGGTGCTGGGTTTCGATCCGGAGAAACAAAAACAGCAACTCAAGGATCGCATCGGGGTCTGCCTGCAAGCCACGAATCTGCCGGATAAAATTCGCGTGCGCGAAGCCCTGCATGTGTTCTCCGCTTTTTACAGCCGTAATGTTGATGCGAATCAAATCCTGAAACGGCTGCAGCTCGAAGACAAGCGGGATGCATTCTACAGCACACTTTCGGGCGGACAGAAGCAGCGGCTGGCGCTGGCTTTGGCATTAGTCAACGATCCAGCGCTTTTGTTTCTTGACGAACCGACGACTGGACTTGATCCACAGGTTCGAGCGGAGATTCATGGACTGCTCGAACAGTTGCGCGACGAGAAACGCACCATTCTGCTGACCACCCACTACATTGAGGAAGCGGAGCGGCTTTGTGACCGGGTTGCGATTGTCGATCAGGGCCGCATCATCGCGATGGACACTCCTCGCAAGCTGCAGCAGCAGAGTCGTGCCGCGTCCACCATCGTGGTGACGTGCGACAAAGCGATTCCGGCGCAGCGTCCTGTTTGGGCCGAGGCAGTCGAGAGCATTGTGGATTCGACTGGCCATACCTTGACGGTGATTTCGCGGCGTCCGGCGGCCACGCTGGTGGACTTGATCAAGTGGATCGATCAGAGCGGACTTGAGCTGGTGGATGTTCACCTCAAGAAGCCCACGCTGGAAGATGTGTTCATCGAATTGACAGGCAAGCGGCTGCGGGAGTGATGAATGCGCGGGAGTACAGAGATCCCCTCGGCAAGCTCGGGGCAGGCTCTTCGTTGGGAGTCCTGCTGGGGCAGGACTCCGTTGCCGCAGGATGACAAATTAAGGTAATGAAAAGTTACATCGCGCTTATTCAACTCGACCTAAAGCTGGCGCTGCGGCAGAAGTCTGTCCTGTTTTTCAATTACATGTTTCCGCTGATTTTCTTTGTGGTGTTCGCCCAGGCAATGCATGGGGACCGCGGGAACGCGATGACCCAGATCGTGACCATGGTGATCATCATTGGCATTTTGGGAAACGGACTGTTCGGAGCCGGTATGCGGGCGGTGCAGGAGCGCGAGTCGAACGTACTTCGGCGGTACAAGGTTACTCCGATTACGCCGGCGCCGATCTTGATTGCGGCGACGATCGTGGGCTGGATCATTTTTATGCCCCTGGTGCTGTTCATGTTTTGCGTGGCGCACTTTGGGTACGGCATGCCGTGGCCGGCGAGGATGGGATCGATTCTTTTGTTTGCGACGCTGGGGATTCTGGCGTTCCGCGCCATCGGAATGATTCTCGCGGCAGTGGCGAATTCCATGCAAGAGAGCCAGATCCTGGTTCAATTGGTTTACCTGCCGATGCTGTTCCTGAGCGGGGCTACGTTTCCGACCTCGATGTTTCCTGCGTGGTTGCTGATCGTGACGCAATTCCTGCCGGCCACATATTTGGTCTCGGGACTCGAAGGAATGATGCTTCGCAAGGAAAGCCTGGTGGCGAATGGCTTTCCGGCGCTGGCGTTGTTGATCACGGTATTTGTCGGACTTTTTATTTCGTACAAACTTTTCCGTTGGGAAAAAGAGGAGAAGATTCGCGGCTCGGCTAAGTTGTGGGTGGGCGCTGTGATGTTGCCGTTCCTCGTGCTGGGCTTGTGGCAGGCACACACCAAGCAAAACGTTGCGAAGACCAAGATGCTGAACCGGGAGCTGGCGCGGGGTGAAACCTACCTGATTCGCGGAGCGCGAATTTTTGTTGGCGACGGAAAGGTGATTGAGTCAGGCGCGATTTTGATTCGTGGCGGCAAGATCGTTGAGGTCTATGAAGGGGAAGGACCGGACCCGAAGACGGTGAAAGCCACGCCTATCGAGGCTGCTGGCAAGACGGTTCTGCC
>JBEKGG010000082.1:0-22691 GCA_050012915.1 Terriglobales bacterium
CGATCGCCATGCTCGAAGATCGCGAATCCGTCCAGCTTTCGATCATGCTGGTGG
Source organism: Terriglobales bacterium (assembly GCA_050012915.1). Taxonomy (GTDB): domain Bacteria; phylum Acidobacteriota; class Terriglobia; order Terriglobales; family Acidobacteriaceae; genus JABDBE01. The sequence continues at coordinate 55 of JBEKGG010000082.1, forward strand.
TCGACGGCCTGGTCAAAGGCACGCTCGACCCGGTCCGCGGCCGGCTCATCCTGCAAGCCCTGCGCCTGGCCGCCCGGAACGTACAACACCTCCGTTTCGGCACGCCCTTCGAAGCCGACAAGCAGACCATGGTCCGCGAAGTCCCCAACTACGCCCGCCAATATCTGATCGAACACCCCGAATACGGCCCACCGCTAAGCGACCGTGGCGAAGCCGAAGCCGAAGCAAGCAAGTGTGGCGCGGGCGCCCCCGCCCGCGAGGCCACAACAAAATCCGGGCTCCAACTAGAAGCCCAAGCCAAGCCCCAAGCCACAAAGCAAACCGCAGCCGAAAAGAGCGAAGCCGAAAAAAGCGAAGCCGAAAAAAGCGAAGCCGAAAAAAGCCAAGCCGCAGACTCAGCGCCAGACCCAGCCGCGAAGCGGCGAAAGAATGCAGCCCACGGCGCAAGCCGTGGGACCAAACCCGAAACAAATCCAGCTCCGGAGGAGCGAAAGAAACCCACCTCCGAACCCGGGACCCCGAAAGAATACAAACGAATCAAACAAGCGCAAGCCGCAATTCCCGGAGCCCTGGCAGGCAACTGGCGCGACCTCAAAACCGTCTTTGAATTCGCCGGAATCTGCCAACAAAACAAGGAACCCGCGATGTGACCGCGTGGGCGCCTTATTTTTGAGGGCCTACGGCTGGAGGCTTCGCGCTGGCGGAATCCTTTTCGATTTCGGCTAAGCCCTTTTTGGCTAGTTCGATGTCTTCCGGCTGCGTGGCGAGGTGGAGATAGAGCTGCATGTGTTCCGCCGCGGCCTGGAAGTCCGGTTTGCGCACCAGGATCATTGCGACCAAATACTGCAGCTTTGGAATCTGATGATTTTCGTCGACGCGGATCCCCTGCAGCGCGCTCTTTTCCCCATCCTCAAAATTGCCCAAATAGCAATTGGCCACGGAATTGTCGTAGTAGGCATCGGGAAAGTTGACCGGGTTCAGGCTTATCAGCTTGCTGGTAATGTCGATGACACTGTGCCAGTCGTTGGCTTGCATCGCGATTTGCGCCAATCCGTCGTAGGGATTGACATACTTGGGATCGGCAGCCACCGACTGCTCGAAGGAATGCTTGGCCGATTGCGCGTCCTTCTTGCGTAACTGTAGCCATCCTAACTGGTACCAGGCGGTAGCGTACTTCGGATAAATCTCCACGGCTTTTTCGAACGACTTCTGCGCGTCGTCTAACTTGCTCTTTTTGGCCTGTTCGAGCCCTTTCGCAAAAGCCTTCTTGGCAGCCGGCGGGGCAAGAGCGCTGGTGACGCTGATGCTGGTGCCGTCCACGTGAGCCAGCCGATGCAGCGGGACTCTGCCCAAATCGACATTACTGCTCATGTCGGCCCGGCCGCCCATCTCGATCGGCTGCGAAGAAAAGCCGGCGAGTTCGGCCTGGAGCTGACACTCGTTGATATTTGACGCAGATGGACTGGACGATCGAACCGGCGCGCCCGAGCTGGTGGCATCGCTGATAGCGGCGGCCGCCGCTGAACGGGAATCGCCGAATTGAAAGCTGAAGTAGCCGCGCGAATCGCTGTACGCCTGGCTGCGCCGCTGCCCGCGGCAGATGGTTTGGATCATCGCCGGCTCGGTCAGTTCAGTTCCATCATCCAGCACAACCTGACCAGTCACGAAGGTGCCGGACGACACCGGAGCGGGATTGTTGGCTCCAGCCCCGGGCAAAGATCCAGGCGAAGTGGAGCTCGGTGCGCCGATCGAGGGTCTGCCGCCGCCGCCGCGTTGCGCGAAAGCAAATGCGCTCAAGGCGAGAATGAGAAACGAACCGCGAAGCAGGAGTATCCGCATGACACGCCCTAATGCCTGTTCGCGAGTATATGCCCTTTATCGAAAGCGGAAGAAAATTTATTGAGTTTTGGGCAAAGATTTTACAAATGCCAGCAGTGGATTTGACGGTTGCGACGAAGATCCCAGATCTCACGTTGGGGTACTAAAGTTTTCCGCCTTACCCGACGATGTTCCTAATTGATGGACATTCGAAGGAACGAACCTCTGAGGAGAACCTTGTGAAAGCCTTAATCGCTGAAGACGAACCGCTTTTCCGTAAACTTCTAACCCAGTTGCTGTCCACTGAATTCGATCTCACCGTGACCGAGGACGGTATATCGGCGTTGGCGAATCTTCAAAAAGAAGATGGACCGGTTCTGGCGATTCTCGACTGGGTGATGCCGGGATTGACCGGCCTCGAAGTGTGTCGCCAATTGCGGGCTCATCGGCGGACAGCCGGCATTTACGTGATTCTGCTCACGGCAAGAAACAGCTCGGCGGATATTGTTGCCGGACTTCGCGAAGGCGCCGACGACTACGTCACCAAGCCGGTTCAGGCCGAGGAACTCCGGGCACGCGTACAACTCGGATGCCGGATCATCGAACTGCGCTCCGCCCTGAAGACCGAAGTGGGTGCGCTAGCCGTGGCTCTTGCCAAAGAGAAGCTGCTCCTTAACCGGCTGGCATTGATTCCTCAGCGTCCGCAACGGCGCGAGTCGAAAAAAAGCGCTCCCGCGATGGTGTGACCTATTCGTGTCCTCGCAACCCGAACACCGCGACACTGTTGATCGTGCCCACGTAGACTTTTCCATTGACGATCATCGGCGTACCGAAGTGGCTGGCGGTTCCAAAATGATCCCGACTATTTCCCGCCTGACTCGAGTTGTAAAGTTCCTTTCCCAAGTTCGAAGCCTTGTACGCGTGCAATATGTCCTGGGGATCGCTATGCTCGATCGCCCAGACGATTCCGTTGCTCGACCCGTTGGCGGAAACGCTGGGCGTAGTTCCCGGATAGGGGAAAGACACCCCACTTTTCGACTGCGGCGTCGTTAAAAGCCTGGCCTTCGAGAACTGGAACTGCAGCAGATTATTCCCCACCGGGCCGAAGTACACACTCCCTTTGAAGTAGGCTGCCGAGGCCCATTCGCCGCCGCTTAGCACTCCATCGATTTCCTGATAGATGGCGCTATCGTTATTGGGATTGAACTTCCCCATGTTGTTGCGATCCACGATATAGATATTCTGGTCCTTGCCCGCTCCGATGGCCAGGTAACGGCTCGTGCCTTTGGCATCTTTCATCGCGGGCAGTACGACAGCCCCTCCGGAGCCGAGGTCTACGTCGCCCTCCGACTCCTGAACCGTGTTGTACATATTGAAATAATCGACCACGCGAAGTTTGTTGTTCTTGGTTGAGACTTTCAGGAAACCATTGCCATAGTCTCCTGCAGACGGGAAGCCTTTGCTGTTCAGCGTAGTGTCGAAAGTGCCGTTGGCGTCGAGAAAGAAGATGTCGTCCCCATAAGCGGCGATCCCGGTTCCGTTCTGCCAGATCGATCCCTCGCTGCCATTGGGAGTGACGTCCAACACGCCTGTCTGCTTCAGCGTGCTTTCGCTGTATCCGATGAGCCATCCTGTGTAAGGTCCGTCGTCGCAGTGGGACGTCCATGCCGTGTAGATCGCGCCATTCAGCAAAAGCAGTCCCTGCCGCTCGGCGTACTGCCCGGGATCGAAGATGACGTATCCGTCATGGCTATTGTCGCCGGTGCCCGGATACTTGGCCTGAATGGCAACCGGCCCGCCGAATTCTTCCTTGCCGGTCGTGATATCGAGCGCGTGGATGCGTTGAAAATATTTAGTGGAGTTCGCGTTCTTGCTCATGGCGACCACATAGATGGTGCCGTGCGGGCCGCTGGCGCGATCGATCACCGGCGTGGAGGTTATGCCGATTTGCGGGCTGATCTGGCCGCAGCCGTGGTCGTCCGACGGGGATTCGTCTTTCCCCAGCACAGAGACGTGCCAAAGCGGAGTGCCGGCGTCGCCGTCGAAAGCGTACACTGTGTCGTTTTCAGTAACCGCGTAAACGACGTTGTGCGTCCCTTTGCCCGGAATCGAAACTGCGGAAAGATATAAGGGCTGTGCGTCGATGATGCCGTCTACCGGATAAGTGAAAAGCTTGCCGAAGCTTGATGAATTTACATTGCTGAGAGTAAGGATGGTTTCGTTGAGGTTTTGACCAGTTCGCGCGATGTCGTAGTGATAGGTTGCGACGTCGGTGGCCGAACTCGCCAGAGTGGCAAAGAGCGCAAAGCAGATCAACCAGATTAATCGACGGGTTTGAAATGACAGGAAGCGCATAGGCAAAACCTCCAGAAATGGTCCATCCCCTGACTTGGCGCGCCGACTGCGGGCATCGGGTTTGTCGGGTTTCATTAGCCAACCTATGATGCTTTAAGGTAAGACCGCGTACCGAAAATTTTGTTTTTCGTAGCCAAATCCTATCGCGTACGGCCTTGCGCGTATACATCCGCAAGTTCATGAGGCAACGAAAAGTCTCTCGTCGCGACCAGCGGGTGTCAACGTGAAAGCTTTTGCACAGCGGGGATTCTCCGGAAACGAGTTTGCTTTTTTTCTTGACGTCGTCCTGAGCGGCCGTGAGGCCGTGAAGGATCTAGCGCGGATTGGCAAAAATGATTCACTGCGATCGCGTGGTCTTATATCACGACGCGCGAGATCCTTCACCCGGCTGACGCCGGGTTCAGGATGACGTCTTCAAAAAAAGTCAGGCTTCGAACATGGCGCTGATATCGCGATAGCTCACGGCATCCTCGGCAAAGTTGAAAGTGCCGTGGTCGCGCATTTCGTGGGCAGCGCGAAGAAACGCACCCAGGGCTGCTCGCGAAAGAGCGCTGCCGACGCTGACTCGCTTTACGCCCAGCGCCGACAGTTCCGCCAGGCTCATCTGAACGCCTTGCAGTCCCATGATCACATTGACCGGACGATCGACCGAGCGCACCACGGCGGCGATCTCATCTTTCGTTTTCAGGCCGGGCGCATACAGAACATCGGCGCCCGCTTCCTGATAGGCCTGCAGCCGCGCAATGGTATCTTTCAGATCATTTCTGCCAACCAGGTAATTTTCCGCTCGCGCCGTCAACGCGAAACGGAAGGGAAGACTGCGTACTACTTCCGCGGCGGCGCGGATTCGTTCGGCGGCTTGGCCAATCTCATAAACCGCGCCATCACCGCCGAATGAATCCTCGATGGATCCTCCAACCAGTCCTGCGTCAGCGGCAAGTTTGATAGTCTGTGCGACGGTGTCAGGGTCGTCTCCATAGCCGTTTTCGAGGTCGGCGCTCACTGGCAGATCGGTTGCCGAGGCGATCGCGGAAACGTGGGCCATCATTTCGTCGCGATCAATCGTATTGTCGCGCCGTCCGACTGAGAAGGCGTAGCCGGCGCTGGTCGTGGCCAGCGCCTCGAAGCCGAGATGGGCCAGCAGTCGCGCCGTGCCTACATCCCACGGGTTGGGAATAATGAATGCCTTATCCCGCTCATGAAGCGCGCGAAATGCCAGGCCTTTTTCCGCTTGGGTCACCATTGGAATCACCTTGCGTTTATGAGTGTTGAAGGAAGATTAAATGTTCCGTCGACGACTTCCACAAAATTTCTTTCCTCGCGGAGGATGAGCCTTTTCATTTGCGCCATGGTGAAATTCTCGCGCCCTTCAGAATCCGATTTCAAGCGGGCTCGATAGGTTTCATAAGACGCAAGACTATCGAACGCAATCAAGCCCCAGGCGATATTGTTCGTGCCTTCATGCGGAAGAAAATATCCGATAAGATGTCCGCCGCATCGAGGGATGATGCGTCCCCAATTCTCGGCGTATTGTTTGAATCCATCTCGCTGAAAGGGATCGATTTCGTATCGGATGATGCAGGTGATGGTCATGAGTGTTCTCCGGTTTTGCTGCTGCGAAGTAGGAGTGAACTTTCTCAGTATGCCCGTTGTCCAACATGAACACTTCGTCTACTATCAAAGTATGAATGTCGAACACCATGACGACACGGCCGCTGGAATTGCGGCTGCTATAGGCGAGCCGGCGCGTGCCCGCATGCTGTACTGCCTAAGCGACGGTCGCGCGCGGACCGGCACCGAGCTGGCGATCGCCGCTGACGTGACTCCGTCCACCGCCAGCGTTCACCTGCAACGGCTACTAACGCAGCGACTGGTGAAAGTTTTCGCGCAAGGCAAGCATCGCTATTACAGTTTGGAAGGCGCCAATGTGGCGTCAGCGCTGGAAGCACTGAGCGTGCTGGCTGGCGGATCGCGCGACGCATTCGTTCCGAACACGCCCAACCGGCTGCGCGCTGCCCGGACTTGTTACGATCACATCGCCGGAACCATCGGCGTGTCGCTGCACGATCGTTTCAAGGTGCTGGGATGGCTGTCCGCTGATTCAAAACGCGACGGCACCGGATACGAGATCACCACTGCAGGAACAAAAGGTTTCGCCGCTCTGGAGATTGACCTTGACGCGACTCGAACCTTGCGCCGGCGTTTTGCCTATGCCTGCGTGGACTGGAGTGAGCGGCGACCGCATCTCGGCGGGGCGCTGGGCGCGGCTGTCCTGAAGGTTGCGCTGAAAAGAAAATGGCTGGTTCAGGATCTCGATAGCCGGGCATTAAGCGTGACAAATATCGGACGACGCGAAATGCAGAGTCGATTCGGTCTTCATTTTTGAAAGCTACACTGCCGGAGCCTGAACTTCCCGGAGCCTGCGCTCGAGAAATCGACGCTCGCTGTCGTTTGTGACCAAGGCGAGCGCCCGCATGTAGCTCTCGGCTGCTTCGGGCAGGGAACCGAGGCGGCGCAGCAGATCGGCGCGTGCGGCATGCAGCAGGTGATAATTGGCCAGGTCGTCTGCCGCGGCGAGAGCATCAATCAAAGCCAGCCCCGCCGTGGGGTTCTCCGCCATTGCCACGGCGACCGCCCGGTTCAACGAGACGATCGGAGACGGCTGTACGCGCTCGAGTAGATCGTATAGGCGGACAATTCGCGCCCAGTCCGTATCCTCGGCTCGCGTCGTCTGACAATGCGCCGCTGCAATCGCCGCCTGCACCGCGAAGGCACCCGGTCTGCCCCGAAAAGACTCCTCGACCAGCGGCAGAGCCTCGGCAATCTGCTTCTGATCCCAGCGCGTGCGATCCTGTTCTTCGAGAATCACAATATCGCCGGCATCATCGGTGCGGGCTGCGCGGCGCGCGTCGTGCAAAAGCATGAGGGCGACGAGAGCCGTCGCTTCTGCCGGAGGTTGCGGCATCATGAGCGATCTCACCAGCCGTCCCAAGCGGATAGCCTCAGCGCAGAGATCGGTCCGCACCAGCGGCCCGACACGAGTAGCCGCGTAACCTTCGTTGAAGACAAGATAAATCACCGTCAACACCGCTTGGAGCCGGGCAGCCATGTCATTGGTCTCGGGCACAATGTACGGAATGCCGGCATCGCGAATCTTGCGCTTCGCCCGCACCAGCCGCTGTGCCATGGTGGTCTCAGGGACCAGAAATGCGCGCGCAATTTCGTCGGTTTCCAGGCCGCACAAAGTTCGCAGGGTTAATGCCACCTGCGCCTCGGGGGCGAGCGCGGGGTGGCAACAGGTGAAAATCAGGCGAAGGCGATCATCGGGAATCTCGTTGGTGTCGTAATCCGGCTCTTCGACGGTCCGCACCATGCCCGAGGTCGTATAGGATTCGAGTTTTTCCTCGAAGCGCGCTTTACGCCGGATGCGGTCGATGGCCTTGTGCCGGGCGGTTTGAATGATCCATGCACGCGGGAATTCCGGCACGCCGGACACCCGCCATTGATCGACGGCGGCGGTAAATGCTTCTTGCGCAGCCTCTTCCGCTAAATCGAAGTCGCCCACCAGGCCGATCAAGGTGGCCACGATGCGTCCCCAGTCGGAGCGGTACACTTCTTCGACGGCTTGGGTGACATCGGGCGCCATGCCTGATTGTAAATATATTTTCAGAGGAGTGTCGATTCGGCCGGTCTCCGTTCGACTTACTCATGGAAACCGAAAACGCGGACTCAAGTCAAACATCATTCAGGAGAGAAAAATGCGATTCATGGTGATCGTTAAGGCCAGCAAGGAATCTGAGGCGGGCATCCTTCCCGGCAAAGAGATACTCAACGCGATGGGAAAATACAATGAAGAACTGGTCAAGGCTGGGGTGATGCTCGCGGCCGAGGGACTTCAACCAACTTCCGCGGGCAAGCGCGTCAAGTTTTCCGGACCGAAGCCGACCGTGATCGACGGCCCTTTCGCCGAGACCAAAGAGTTGATCGCCGGTTTCTGGTTGTGGCAGGCGAAATCGATGGACGAAGCGATCGAATGGCTCAAGCGCAGTCCTTTCGGAGGCGGTGTCGAGATTGAGATCCGGCCGGTTTACGAAATCGACGTTTTCGGCGATGCCGCTACGCCTGAGATCAAGGAGCGCGACCAGCGTCTGCGTGCGCAACTGGCGGGGAAGAAATAGTCGTGCCTCTGTCTAAATTGGCCTGCCATGAAATGATGGCGACCGGACACCGAAAGCGATCAAGACGCGGACGTTCGGCAAACCTGAACGCTGTCGATTTTGACATCTGCCGTTCGATTTACTCATGGAGAAGCGGAATGAAATACATGTTGCTGATTTACGCCGACGAAAATGCCTGGACCGAGGCCGAGCGGCAGCACTGCTACGGAGAGTCGACCGAGCTTTCGCACGCGCTTAGAGCGGGTGGGCATTTTTTGGGGGCATCCCCGCTGCAACCGGTTTCGACCGCGACGAGCGTTCAAGTACGCGACGGCAAACGCTTGGTGACCGATGGTCCATTCGCGGAAACGCGCGAACAACTCGGTGGGTATTTCATGGTCGAAGCCAAGAACCTCGACGAAGCGATTGATATTGCCGGCCGCGTCCCTGGCGCGCGCAAGGGCACAGTCGAAATAAGGCCTGTGGTCGAGATTGAAAACTTGCCCAAAGTTTAGGACGCGAGAAATGTCGAATACGAGGAGAATTCATTATGACTGCTGACATCGAGAGTCCCAAAGTTGTTACACGCGCCGAGTGGCTTGCCGCTCGCAAAGAATTGCTGGCCGAAGAGAAGGCACTCACGCGAGCGCGCGATGCGGCGAGCGCGAAACGGCGCGAACTGCCGTGGGTAAAAGTCGAAAAGGAGTATGTTTTCGACACGCCCAATGGCAAGAAGACACTCGCCGAGCTCTTCGACGGACGCAGCCAATTGATCGTCTATCACTTCATGTGGAGGAGGGAACTAGGGGAAGGCTGCGTGGGCTGCTCGTTCCTTGCCGACCATGTCGACGGTCCCAATCAGCACCTGGCGCAGCACGACGTGACCTTCGTCGCTGTGTCGCGCGCGCCTCTGCCCCTGCTGGAAGCTTTCAAGAAACGCATGGGCTGGCGCTTCAACTGGGTGTCGTCGCACGAGAGCGACTTCAATTTCGATTATCACGTTTCGTTCACGCCGGAAGAACTTGCGACGGGCAAGGTTTTCTACAACTATGGCATGACCGACGCATCGATCGAGGAGCTCGCGGGCATGAGCGTCTTCTACAAACACGCGGACGGCAACATCTTCCATACCTACTCCTGTTACGGCCGCGGGAACGAGGAAGTGCTCGGCGCGTACATGTATCTCGACATCACGCCGAAGGGCCGCAACGAGACCGGGCCGAACTTCACGATGGGGGACTGGGTACGCCACCACGACAAGTATGGCGCTGGCGGTTTCGTCGATGCGACCGGCGGATATATTGCGCCTAAGGAAGCGGCTTCTTGTTGCCACTCGACCGAGGGACAGACCTAGTGGCAGTGACGAACCATTGACAATTTCACGACCAAACTTATTTAAGGAGAGCACTGTGCGATTCATGATGATGGTGAAAGCGACGAAAGATTCCGAAGCCGGCAAGCCTCCGAACCCGAAGTTGATGGCTGCCGTCGAGAACCTTGGCGAAGAGGCAAGCAAGGCCGGGTTGATTGTCAGTTCGGGCGGCCTTCTGCCCAGTTCGCAAGGCGCGCGCATTCGCGTGTCCGGAGGAAAAACGTCGGTCATGGACGGCCCTTTTGCCGAGACGAAAGAACTCGTTGGCGGCTATGCGATTTTCGATTTGAAGTCGAAAGCGCAGGCGATCGAGATGGGGACGCACTTCATGCAAGTCCACGCGGATATCATGGGACCGTCCTACGAAGGTGAATTGGAGATTCGTCCAATATTCGGCGAGTCCTCAAATGGTGCGAAGGAATTGAATTCCTATCTTCACTTCAAAGGCCAATGCGAAGAGGCGTTCAAGCTTTACGAGAAATGTCTAGACGGAAAAATCGACTCCATTTTTCGTTATGAGGGCACGCCTGCGGCGGAGCAGGTCCCTGCGGAATGGCGCGGCAAAATCGTGCATGCTCGTATGACGATAGGGGAGCAGGTGCTGATGGGTATGGATGCCCCACCCGAGCGCTTCCACCAACCTCAGGGCTTCAATTTAAATATCGGGGTCAAGAGCGCGGCCGAGGGCAAACGGATCTTTGACGCTCTGTCCGAGGGCGGAAATGTGATCACGCCGTTTGGGCCAACGTTCTGGGCGGCAGGTTTTGGCATGCTCGTCGATCGGTTCGGCATACCGTGGATGATTAACTGCGAGCAAGCGTGAACTAACTTAACAATTTACCTAACCGAAAACATAAGGAGATAACGATCATGGAAACGAAACCTACGCATGAACAAGCACAGCTTCACTTACAAGTTTACGAATTGCGCCGCGAAGCCAGGCTTCGCCAGGCGCGCGATTGGTTCTTCAAGAACTACTTCGTCGAGAATCTGGCGGACTCGATGCGACTCGGGCCACCGGGAACGGAAAACGGCACTTTTAAGATGATGGTGCTCAGTTACTGGGACCAAGCCTGCTCCCTGCTGAACTACGGTTTGCTTTACGAAGATCTTTTCTTCGAGACCAGCGGCGAGTTTTTTGGGGTCTGGGAGCGGGTGAAGCCCGCTGTCCCGGAGGCTCGGCAGAAGTTCGTGAACAAGCAGTTTCTTGCGCATATGGAGAAAGCTGCGCAGCGGTACGAAGCGTGGAGTGAAAGCCGTAATCCGGGAGCCATCGCTGCCATGCGCGAGATGATGAAACAAATGCGTCCGCAGGTTGCGAAAGCAGCTTAAAGGCGTTCAGGCACGGGATAAGTGGCGATCGAGCCCGCGCTTCCCACGGCGCGGGCTCGAGTTTCGAATCCCGTATCTAGGAGCGATCAATGAATAGGCAAATGGCCAAGACATTCGCATTGGCAGCCTTCGCCTTGGCTGTCGTGCCAGGCACGTGGCGGGCACAAGCGCTGGATGCCAAAACACCGTATCCAAGCATGGCCCCGCTTGACCAATACCTGATGCCGGATCGCAACGCCGAGATAGCGTTGGCCCGGACCGCGGCCCCCGATTCTATTTCGCACGATGCAAAGGTCTTGGTTCTCGGGCGGCATGGCTACGAAACCGCAGTCGAAGGCACGAACGGTTTTGTGTGCGTGGTGGAACGATCATGGACCGCTGGAATCGACGACCCGGATTTTTGGAATCCAAAGCTACGAGCTCCGATCTGCTTCAATCCGCCGGCCGCGCGATCCTATCTTCCACTCGTTATCAGGAAAACCGATTTGATATTGGCTGGACGATCCAAAGATCAGATGTCCGCGGATATCGGAACTGGTCTCGACAAGAAAGAATTGCCCACGCCTGAAACCGGTTCAATGTGCTACATGCTGTCAAAACAACAGTACTTGAGCGATGCTGTCGTGCACTGGCATCCCCATCTTATGTTTTTCGTTCCACTAACGGACGCTACGGCGTGGGGCGCTAACGTGCAAGGTTCGCCAGTTATAGCGGCGTCGGACCCTCTGGACCGATTGACAATATTTATAATTCCGGTCGGCCAGTGGTCGGACGGAACGGCTGCACCGACGGATGCGCACTGACGTCCGCCCCAGGCGGCGCAATCTCAAATGTGTGAACGGTGAAACATGCAAAAAATCACTCCATTCTTGTGGTACGACAACAATGCCGAAGAGGCTGCAAACTTTTATACTTCCGTTTTCAAGCATTCGACAATTCTGACCATTGCTCGCTGCGGAGATGCAGGACCGGGGCCGAAGGGAACCGCGATGACGGTTACTTTTCAACTCGAAGGCCAAGAATTCATAGCACTGAACGGCGGCCCGCATTACACTTTTTCGCCTGCCATATCGTTCTTTGTGAATTGCGAGACACAGGTCGAAGTAGATGAGTTGTGGGAAAAGCTCTCCGCAGGCGGAAAAGATCTGCAATGCGGATGGTTGAAGGACAAATTCGGCGTGTCGTGGCAAATCATTCCCAAGGCATTGATGGAACTGATGAGCGACAAGGATCCGGCGAAGTCGCAACGAGTTTTCAAGGCCATGCTGCAAATGGTCAAGATTGACATTGAGGGTTTGAAGCGAGCTTATCGAGGCGACTGAATATAGGAGAGGAATGAATGAGCAAAGTACGGGTTCTAGTTGGCACGCGCAAAGGCGCGTTCATTCTGACATCCGACGGCAAGCGCGAAAAATGGGAGATTAGCGGCCCATACTTTGCCGGTTGGGAGATTTATCACATGAAAGGTTCGCCCGCCGAACCGAATCGGATCTACGCCTCGCAGACTAGCGGCTGGTTTGGGCAAATCATTCAACGCTCCGACGACGGTGGCAAAACCTGGCTTCAACCCGGAACGCCGCCGGGAGAAACGCCTGCGCCCGGTCCGCCGAAATCTGCGAGCAATAAGTTCGTCTACGACAGTTCTGCTGAAAGCGGCAAGGCGTTGACCACGCATCAGTGGTACGACGGCACGCAGCATCCGTGGGAGTTCAAGCGGGTGTGGCATATGGAGCCGTCGCTCACGGATCCCAACACGGTTTACGCCGGCGTGGAAGATGCCGCGTTATTTCGTTCGACGGATGGCGGCGAGAATTGGCAGGAACTCTCAGGCCTGCGCGGCCACGGCACCGGCCCCAATTGGCAGCCGGGCGCCGGCGGTATGTGCCTGCACACAATCATTCTCGATCCCAGCAATCCTCAGCGAATGTGGATAGCCATTTCTGCGGCAGGCGCGTTCCGCACCGACGACGGAGGCAACAGCTGGAAACCAATCAATCGCGGACTGCGTTCGCAATACATTCCTGACCCGAATGCTGAGATCGGGCATTGCGTTCATCATGTGGCCATGAACCCCAAGCGTCCGGGCGTGCTGTTTATGCAGAAGCACTGGGACGTGATGCGCAGCGACAACGCCGGTGATTCGTGGGTGGAAGTTAGCGGTAATCTTCCCACAGATTTCGGATTTGCTATTGATGTTCATGCGCACGAGCCGGAGACGATTTACGTTGTCCCCATCAAGAGCGACTCTGAGCATTATGTGCACGAGGGCAAGCTGCGCGTCTATCGCAGTCGCAGCGGCGGAAATGAATGGGAACCGCTGACCAAAGGCCTGCCGCAAAAAGATTGCTACGTGAATGTGCTTCGCGATGCCATGGCCGTCGACTCGCTTGATGAGTGCGGAATCTATTTCGGCACCAGCGGCGGACAGGTGTACGCATCGGCCGATGCGGGAGACAGTTGGTCGCCGATTGTGCGGGATTTGCCGGCAGTGCTGAGTGTCGAGGTGCAGACGCTGGTGTGAGATGGCGCGAGAACTAAAGTTATTGCCTGCTCTGGTCCTCAAGATATACAATCGCAATGTAGATCATGGGGAGCGGGGCGCAATATGCAGGTATCCAAATGGGGTAACAGTCTCGCGGTGCGGCTACCGTCTGAAGTTGTAGAAGCTCTCAATTTAAAAGAGGGCGACCAGATCGAAATCAGGATCGCGGATGCGCGGGAATTTGAAGTGCGCCGCGATCCTGCCCGGCAACGTGCTCTCAAACGCTTACGCCGGCTGCGTCGTCCTTTGCCGGATGGGTTTGTATTCGACCGGGCAGAGGCGAATGCCCGTTAAACATTTTCTCGACACAAACGTATTGATTTACGCGGTGGCTAAGAACGATCCTCGTGCGTCCAAAGCCGAAGCCCTGTTGGCAGGCGGCAGCATTATAAGCATTCAATCATTGAACGAGTTTGTCTCGGTGGCACGTCGTAAGCTAGGCATGCCATGGAAGCAAATAAATGAATTTGTGGATCTCATTTGCGTTTTGTGTCCCAACCCAGTTCCAATCTCGCTCGATACGCATAAGGGAGCGGTGGCCATTGCGCAAAAATACGGATATAGCGTCTACGACGCGCTGATAGTCTCCGCTGCCCTGGAGTCTAGCTGCGAGACGCTTTACTCGGAAGATTTGCAGGAGGGGCAGATTATCAACCGGCAACTGACGATTCGGAATCCGTTTCAATGACGATTCGAGTCATGCTACCGCAGCATCTGCGAACCCTGGCGCACGTCGGCGTCGAAGTGCAACTCGACGTCGAGGCTCCGGTCACGCAGAGGTCGGTTCTCGACGCACTCGAAGCCGCCTATCCTATGCTGCGCGGGACCATCCGCGATCACACGACCGATCAACGCCGGCCGTTTTTACGCTTCTTCGCGTGCGAAGAGGATCTGTCCCACGAATCTCCCGATGCACTTCTGCCCGATGCGGTCGCATCGGGATCCGAGCCGTTGCTCATCATTGGCGCGATTGCCGGCGGCTAGGAACTACTGGCAAGATGCGACTGAGGCGAGTACCCTATTCCTTCATTTAATCAAATGGAGGAATTTCCGGTGATGCGATGGGTCGCGTGTGCACTTCTCGCACTGTTAGCTGTTGGGTCAGGCTCTGCCCAACAAATACTTCCCAGCCAGAATGCATCTGATCCCTACAAGCCGACCTTGGATCGCCTGGAATCGCTGACCACCCTCCCGCTTTCTGATTGGAGGTTTCATGCGGACGTGGCCCACCCCGAGGAGCCGTCCTTGGACGACTCAGATTGGCAAACAGTGAAAGTGGGCGACAAATGGTCAACCGGGTCTCGCGTCCTGCGGCGATGGGTCGAGATTCCGGAGAAGATCGATGGCTACGCCGTGCAGGGCGCGCGCGTGAAATTGGACCTGAGGTTCGATTTTAATTGGAATAACAAAGGACCGGTCACGATCGCAGTGTTCTCGAATGGGTCGCTGGTGTCGCGCGGAGATGACGATATGCAGCAGCCGATCCCGCTTTCCGAGAACGCCCAGCCGGGGCAGAAGTTTCTGATTGCCGTTCGGATCGATGCGCCAGAAGTCGAAACAGAATTTCATCACGCTCGGTTGACCATCGATCCTGCCTCTGGCCGACCTGATCCGGCGATGTTGCGAATGGAAATCCTGGCGGCGCGTCCGATGATTGCTGCCTACGAAGACGGTCGGGCCCAGCGCGAACAGCAAGTCAATGCTGCCGTCAAAGCCATCGACTTTTCGCTACTCGACAGAAACGACCAGGCGGGTTTCGACGCGTCGCTGCGCCAGGCGCAAGACAAACTGCAGGCGTTGAATCCGTGGCTGAAGCAGTTCACAGTTCGCGCAATCGGCAACTCGCATATCGACATGGCTTGGCTGTGGCCGTGGACGGAAACGGTCGAAGTCGTTCGCAATACATTTCAGAGCGTTCTGGACTTGATGCGCGAGTATCCCGACTTCAAGTTCACCATGTCGTCGGCGCGAACTTATGAATGGATGCAGGAAAAATATCCGGACATGTTCGAGCAGATCAAGCAGCGCGTGAAGGAGGGACGCTGGGAGGTGATCGGCGGGATGTGGGTCGAGCCCGATCTGAATATGCCAGATGGTGAGTCGCTGGTGCGGCAGATTCTGGTTGGCAAACGCTATTTTCAAAAGAACTTTGGCGCCGACATCAAGATCGGATGGAATCCTGATTCGTTTGGATACAACTTGTTCTGGTGGGAAGCGCCGGATGGAAGTCGTTTGCTGACGTATTTTCCGCATGAATATGCCAACGACTTCGACCCTGAGCAGATCACGAAAGACTTCTCGCTCTACGCTCCGAGTATTTACGGGCCGAAACTCAATGATTCGCCGCAAATGCTCTACCTGTACGGAATCGGCGACCATGGCGGCGGTCCGACCCGAACCATGCTCGATCGGGCCGATCGCCTCCGCGATCCGAACACGGTTTTTCCGAAAATTGATTTCAGCACGGCTAAAGACTTCTTCGCCGACCTCGACCGGGAACTGCCCAATCTAAAAGTTCCCACGTGGAACGACGAACTGTATTTCGAATACCACCGCGGGGTGTACACCTCGCAAGCCGACACAAAACAGCGAATCCGGCATGACGAGGAACTTATGCTTGACGCCGAGAAATACGGTTCTCTGGCTTCGCTCTACGGCCGCCCGTACGCGCATGATCAGTTCGAGCTCGCCTGGAAGAATTTGCTGTTTGATCACTTTCACGACGTTATGCCGGGCTCCGGGATCGCTGTGAATTATCTCGACGCCAAACGAAATCTCGAAGACGTAGCCCGCTCCGCGCAGCAGATCACAAATGGCGCGCTCGACGAAATACTGGCTCACGTTAACACTCAAGGCGACGGCGTGCCAGTCGTGGTTTTCAATTCGCTCTCGTGGCCGCGAACCGAGATAGTCGAAGTCGAGGCGCAACTTCCAGGCCGAACCGAACATGTGGAAGTGGTGAATGCGGCGGGTCTGCAAGTTGAGTCACAAGTTTTATCTATCGATTCAGCCACCAATCGGGCGCGGTTGCTTCTCCTCGCGGCGAATGTGCCGGCTCTTGGTTACGAAACTTACTTTGTCCGTGCGGCAGGGAAGACGCGCCTGGTTGCTGTCTCGCAAGTCGTGAAGGCAACCGGCGATACGCTAAGCAACAGCTACGTCAGACTCAAAGTCGATCCGCAAAGCGGCTGCATCACCAGCCTGGTCGATCTGCGAAATCAGACGGAAGCGCTTGCTCCGGCCGAAACCGATACGGGCGGCCCCAAGACATACGCTTGCGGAAATCTTTTACAGGCCTTCTACGATAAGCCCAAGCGTTGGGACGCATGGAATATCGACGCCGATTTCGAAAAACAACATTGGGATTTGGACAAGGCCGACGAAGTCAAACTGGTTGAGGGTGGGCCACTGCGCGCCATCATTCGCGTTAAGAAACATTTCCAGAATTCCACATTTGTCCAAGACATCACCATGTACGCCGGCGTGCCGCGCGTCGATGTGAAAATGCAAGTTGAATGGCATGAGAAACACATTTTGCTGAAGGTCGCTTTTCCTCTAAGCGCACATAACGACAAGGCTGCGTTTGAAATTCCTTACGGGTCGATCGAGCGTCCGACTACGCGGAACACGCCAGCCGAGCAGGCTAAATTCGAAGTCCCGGCGCAACGCTGGGCCGACCTTTCAGATACGAAACACGGCTTCAGTTTGCTGAACGACAGCAAGTACGGATACGACGTGAGGGGCAACGTTTTACGTCTTTCATTGTTGCGTTCGCCGGAGTGGCCCGACCCGCACGCCGACGAAGGTCATCACGAATTCACTTATTCTTTGTATCCGCACGCCGGATCTTGGCGGGACGCGCAAACCGTGCGCCGGGGCTACGAGCTGAATTACAAACTGGTGGCCACGTCTTCGCAGAAGCATCAAGGCGCGCTTCCGAGCGAGCATTCTTTCGTGCGAGTCGAAGCGGATGACGTAGTGCTGACGGCGATGAAGAAATCGGAAGACGATGATTCGCTCGTCCTGCGATTTTACGAGTGGGCGGGAAAAGAAGCGGATGTGAAACTGCATCTTCCAGCAGGGGCGCAGTCGGCGTCAGAAACCGATCTGATGGAAAGACCGATTGCCGACCTCACGGTACAAAACGACGCCGTCACCGTGCATACCAAGCCGTACGAAATTAAGACACTGAAAGTGCGATACGCGCCAAATGCGCCAACCGAACATGCGCAGTGACTGCAAGAATGGTGGAGCTAGTCGGGCTCGAACCGACGGCCTCCTCGTTGCGAACGAGGCGCTCTCCCAACTGAGCTATAGCCCCACTTTTTAGAACACAGCGAAAGTGACATAGCGATTTTACCAGTGTTCGCCTGCCTGAGCCACATGTCGCCCGGTAGTCCGCGCCGGCTCCATAAATCGTTAATGCGCAGTAACCGCTTGCCTTTTTGTGAAAAGCAGGTTAAATACTTCCAACCGTATGTTCGGACATTCGCGCCTCTTCATTGTTTTTCTTGCGCTCGCTTCCGCTATTCGTGGTGTTTACGCGCAAAACCCTCCTAAACCCGACACGAAACCCGACTACTCGAAGGAAGCCTTCGTAGTTGAGCAGACTTCCACACGGATTGTCTTTGAGAACGACGGGACGGGAACCCGGGAATGGACTGGGCGAATCCGCATCCAGTCTGACGCCGGCGTGCAGCGCTACGGACTACTTACGTTCGCTTATCAAAACTCAGCTGAAAGTCTGGACATTGATTACGTCCGCGTGCAGAAGCCGGACAATTCTACGGTTTCCACTCCGGCTGAGAACACGCAGGACATGGCCACGCAGATTACGCGTGAAGCCCCGTTCTACAGCGATCTGAGAGAGAAGCATGTAGCCGTGAAAGGCCTCAGCGTGGGCGACGTGTTGGAGTTTCACGTCCGGTGGCTGCTTACCAAACCGCTGGCCCCGGGACAGTTCTGGTACGCGTACGATTTTTCTCAAGATGGCATCATTCTGGCCGAGAAACTTGAGATCAGCGTCCCCCGGGCTCGCACCGTGAAGTGGAAGAGCCCGGAGATAAAGCCGGTCATTACTGAAGAGGGCGCGCGCCAAGTTTTCACCTGGAACACTTCTCACGTTGAGCAAAAGTCGTCTGAGCAGGAGAAAGCAGACCAGGACCTGAAGCTTTACCAGACCGCACGCGGCCAGCTCCCCTCAGCGGATGTTCTGATCTCTTCCTTTCAGAGTTGGGACGATGTCGGCCGGTGGTACGGTGATCTGCAACAGGAACGGGTCAAGCCCACACCCGAAATTCGCGCCAAGGCACTGGAATTGACGAAAAGCGCGAGCGATGACAATGCCAAGCTGCGTGCCATTTACAAATATGTCAGCCTGGACTTTCGTTATATCGGGATCGCGTTTGGCATCGGCCGCTACCAGCCGCATTCTGCGGCCGAAGTGCTGGCTAATCAATACGGGGACTGCAAGGACAAACAAACTTTATTGGCTTCCTTGCTCGACTCGGTCGGCATCAAGGCTTATCCTGCGCTGATCAGTTCCGCACATGAGATCGAGTCCGATGTTCCTTCGCCGGGGCAGTTCGATCATGTAATCGGCATGGTGCCGCAACTCAATGGCGCAGTTTGGCTCGACACCACGCCAGAAGTGGCACCCTACGCCTATCTTCTCTCTCCGTTGCGCGGCAAACATGCGCTGGTGATTCCCGGAGACAAACCTCCGGCACTAACCATGACTCCCGCGGATCCGCCTTCCAAGGCTTCGCAGACCTTCAAGATGGAAGCAAAGCTGACTGATACCGGAACTCTCGAAGGCAAAGTGGAGCGCACGGTGCAGGGCGACGACGACGAGGTCCTGCTTCGGATGGCATTTCGCCGCGTGCCCATGCCACAGTGGAAAGATCTCATACAGCAAGTCTCTTACGGTTCGGGTTTTGCCGGCGACGTTAGCGAGGTGACTGCGAGTTCCCCGGATAACGTTGACCAGGCCTTCAGCTTTTCCTACACCTACACGCGTAAAGATTATCCCGACTGGAGCAATCGGCGGATCAATTCGCCGCTCCCGCCTATTTTGAATCCGGGTTCTGATGCCAAGCCTTCCCATCCCGTTCTGTTGGGCACATTGGGCGATGTTGACTTTGAAGCGCGTGTGGAATTGCCCAAGGGCTATTCGCCGGACATTCCGGCCGGAGTGAATCTTAAAGAGGACTTTGCGGAATACCACGCATCCTACGCAATCAAGAATGGGGTGCTGACCACCAAGCGGCAGGCTGTTATTAAGCTTCACGAAATACCACTATCCGAGTACGACGCATACAAGAAATTTGCCAAGGCCGTGAGCGATGACCATAACTTGTATATCGCCTTGTCTTCGGGCGACTCACCAGGGTCGCTGCAAGATGCGATAGGACGTTTGCCCGACAGCGACAATCCAGAAGCTTCGCGTGAATACCAGAATGCTGCGGCGGAGGCGCAAAGCGGTAATGTTGCGAGCGCGATCGATTCGCTCACGCGCGCCCTCGATGCTGACGCTCACTTCACTCGCGCCCGCATGTGGCTCTCGCAGCTTTACGTCTTCACCGGACAGCGGGACCTGGCTCTAGAAGAGCTTCGCATCGCTTACCATAATGATCCCCATCAACCCACTACCTACAAAGCTTTAGCTGCCGGCCTTCTCAGCCTGCGGAAATACGACGAGGCAGCTTCGGTCCTGCGCGAGGTCACAACCGCAGATCCCGAGAACTCCGATGCGCTAGCCTCGCTCGGCGTCGCGCTTTTCGCACTGAAGCGCTACGCTGAAGCGGCTGACGTGACTGAGGCAGCAATCAAACTGCGTCCGGACCAACCTGCCCTGTATATCCAATTGGGCGGCGATTACATGCTTGCGGGCAACGAGGCGAAGTCGTTAGTCGCTTTTAAGAAAGCGATAGATATCGATCCACGTCCGCTGTGGTTTAACAATATTGGATATGAACTTGCCGTTGACAACAAACAACTGCCACTGGCGCTGGAATACGCTCAAAAGGCAGTCAAGACGGAGGAGGAAGCGTCGGCGAAGGTCACATTGTCTGATTTGAAGAAGGACGATCTGGCTCACACTTCCGCCCTTGCCGCCTACTGGGACACGCTCGGCTGGGTTTACTTTCGTATGAGAAATTTCGATCAGGCTGAAAGATATCTGAACGCCGCGTGGGTGCTTTCTCAATCCCCCACGATCGGAGACCATTTGGCTCAAGTCTATGAGAAACGAAATCAAAAAGAAGCCGCGATACGTACCTATCGCTTGGCGCTCTACCGCTTCTCCTCACGTTCCTCGATAATTCCACCGTCCGACGAAGAGAACGACAGCCGGGCGCGGCTCGAAGCTCTAAGTCCGGGCGCGGCGACGGACTCGCGAAGCTTGGCGGCCGGCTCCGAACTCAGCGAAATGCGCACCTTCAAACTTCCTCGCTTGGTTCCAAAGTCTGTTAGCGGAGAGTTTTTCCTGCTTCTCGGTCCAGGATCCAAGGTCGACGATTTAAAGTTTGTCAGCGGCTCGGCCGAACCAGAATCGTCTGCCAAGGCCTTGCGCGCAATTGATTTCAAACATCCCTTTCCGGATGAGGGACCGACTCGACTGCTCCGCCGTGGAGTCCTCTCGTGTTACGAATACACCGGCTGTTCCTTTGTCCTATATAACCTTGAGGATGTGCGTTCAGTAAATTGATCGCAAAAGACAGGCAGACGTGAGCGAGCTTTCCCTTACGACCGGCTTCGCGTTATAGTCTCTGTCCGGTTCTTTTGGAGGCTTTTTATGGTGAGTCAAACGCGACCCGAGGGCAAAGTCAGGAGTTTCGGCCAAAACATCGAGAGCGATCTCGCTTCTAGATTCTTGCGCGTGGTGGAAACTGCCGCTATCGCTTCGGCGCACACCATGGGACAAGGCGAGCGCAAGCTGTCGGACCAGGTCGCGACCGAGGCCATGCGGCAGACCATGGACGCCATCCCCATGCGCGGAACTATCGTGATTGGCGAGGGCGAGCGCGACGAAGCTCCCATGCTCTACATTGGGGAAAAAGTCGGCGCGGAATTTCCCGACGGACGCGAAGTACCCGAGGTCGATATTGCCGTAGACCCGCTGGAAGGAACGAACCTTTGCGCAACCGGAGCACCCGGCTCCATTACCGTGCTGGCGGCTTCCGAACGGGGCGGGTTGTTGAACGCTCCCGATTGTTACATGGACAAAATTGTTGTCGGACCTTCCTGCAAAGATGCCGTGGACCTGGATGCACCCGTAGCCGACAATCTCAAGAACATTGCGAAACGCATGGAACGCGATGTCGAAGACCTGGTCGTTATTGTGCTCGATCGTCCGCGCCACGAAAAACTTATTGCTGACATTCGCGCTGCCGGCGCTCGCATTCGACTGATCGGAGACGGTGATCTATCGGCCGGGATCGCCGCCGCGGTCATTGGCACGGGCGTTCACGCGGTCATGGGCTCGGGCGGAGCTCCGGAAGGAGTGATCACCGCTGCCGCGATTCGCTGTTTGAACGGCTACATGCTGGGTCGCCTGGTGGTGGACAGGCCCGACTTGGAGGAGCGAATTGCTCGCATGGGTATCAAGGACAAGAATAAAATTTACGAAGCCGAAGATCTGGCTCCGGGCAAGCAATTGATTTTCGCCGCCACTGGCGTGACCGAGGGCGCGTTGCTGAAGGGAGTTCGCTTCTTCGGCGAAGGCACGCGGACTTCGTCGGTAATCCTGACTTACCGCACGGGAAAAGTGCGGTTCATCGACAGCATCCATTTGGAAAAAGGACCGGATGTGAAAGTGCGGTTCGCGTAAGTTTCGTGAATTCGAAATCGTGCGCCGGGCCTTGATATTATCTCGTGATGAAAGTTAATGAACGCCGGGTGGCTCGCGCGCTACGAGCCGGCGGTCCGGAAGTCATTGAAGTCAGCCTCGAGCAGTTGCCCCCTTTAGGAGTTGGGAAAGTGCTGGTGCGAGTTGAAGCGGTCGGCCTCAACCACGCCGAGACTTTGATTCGTTCCGGTTCCTACGCGGTGCGCTTACCTT